>JAFUZZ010000138.1 GCA_017476325.1 bacterium
GCCGGCAAATTTTTGATTGGAAACAGCATGCTTTAGTGTTAATATCTTACATCAAAAATTTGCGAAATAGGCGGTCTCTGTTGGTGCCCCTCAGGGGCTTTACAAGAGCAGAAGTCCTGCTCACAATCGGCATCCTTGGCGTAATCGCAGTAATGACAGTACCTACCCTAATGCAAAACAGTCAAAACAAAGAACTCGTTTCAAAATACCTTAAAACCAACAACGTTTTAACAGATAATGGAGAATATGATTGGTTTACAACAGCAAAAACATATTGTGAATCCAAAAATATGATTTTGCCGACTTATGAAATGTTAGATAATATTTATGCCAATAGAACGGCAGAGTTTAGTAGTGATACCTCTTGGATATGGGTAGATAGCAAAAAATCTTTTGATGACCCCGCAACTTTTAATGTTAATACAGGACAGCATAGTAGCGACTGTACTACAGTTGTTTACGACGGATTGAAGTCCGGTAGCTACCGTTGCGGTATCAAACCAGAAGATATTTTAGAAGGAGTTACTCCTATTAGTCACAGTGTTATGTGTGTAAGTCCTATTCAATAACAAATTTATTTTATTTTTATAACTGCGCTGTGACGTTGGGAGGTTTTGTTTTCTTTTCGATATGAGAAGAATTTGTCATTATCTCTCACCGTGCAATATGGACAAATGTCTGTTTTTTCAATGCCGATTTCTCTCAACTGTTCGGCATTAATCCCTTTTAAATCCGCATAACGACCGTTAAAAAGTCCCTTATGATTTTTAACACTTGCTTTTAATAAATTAATTGCTTCTTCATAAGTTTCAAACTCTTCAAAACTTATGCAAGGTCCAATTACTGCACTTACATTTTTGGGTTTGGAACCAAGTTCATTAAACATTTTAAATGCCGTCTTTTGTACAATTTTGCTTGCCGTTCCGCGCCATCCGGCATGCGCTATTGCGGAAATGTTTAATACTTCATCGTATAAAATAACAGGTGTGCAGTCCGCAAAATTTAAATATATCGCCGTATTCGGAACGTTTAAAATTAAAGCGTCAACATTATTATAATCAATACATTCATCAACGATTTCAACATTGTCACTGTGAGTTTGTCCGGGGCGAATTAACCTTTCCACACCCAAATAATCTTTAATTGCGTCAATGTTGTCTTTAACAACCAAGTCTCTTGATGTAAAAAAATGTTCAACATCAATCAGGTCTGAATAATAAACAGCTTTTCCGTTAATTTGTTTTTCTTTGAACATACATAGATTATACCATGCTATAATTAAATTGTGAAAGTTTCTTTAAAAGATATTTACTGTGAATTTTTTATGCTTGGAATGCAGCTTCTTGGCGGAGGATACGTTATCGTACCTTTAATGCGTCATCGTTTGACAGAGCAAAAAAGTTGGATTAGTGAGGAAGAACTTGTTGATTTTTATGCTTTAAGTCAATCCGTACCGGGCGTAATTGCGGCTAATATTTCAACCTTTGTCGGCTATAAACTCAGAGGAAAGCTTGGTGCGTTCGTTTCTCTTATGGGAATTATTACTTCTCCCGTAATTTCAATTTTAATTATTGCATCTGTTGTTGACGTCCTTCTTCAATTAAAATTTGTTCAAACCCTGTTTTGGGGAGTAGGTATTGCCGTAATAATATTGATGTATCTGACAGTTAAAGAAATGTGGGCTAAAAGTCTTGTTGATATTCCGGCATGGATATTATTTTTTATTGCATTTTTTGCATCTTATATTTTTAAAATTTCTCCTGTTCATATAATTATTTTTGCCATGATTTATGGTATTGCTGTTCAAAAATTGCGGAGGAAAACATGATTTTATTTTATCTTATCTCCGAATTTTTTAAAATAGGCTTGTTTTCAATCGGCGGAGGGTATGCGACTATCCCGTTTTTGTTCGGATTGATAAACGATTATGGTTGGTACACAACGGATCAGTTAACAAATATGATTGCAATATCAATGCTGACTCCAGGTCCTGTTGGGGTTAACATGGCAACGTTTGCGGGTTTTAAAACTCTTGGAGTTTTTGGAGGGATATTGGCAACCGTTTCGCTTGTTCTACCATCGTATTTAATTATAATTTTCATTTCCAAACTTTTAAAAACTTATAACAATAATTTTTACGTTAAATCTGTACTGTACGCTTTAAAACCTGCGGGATGTGCGCTTTTGTGTTCGGTTATGCTTTCTTTTTACAAATCTCATATAACCTCGCTTGCGGCATTTTTACTTTTGGTCTTTTTATTTTTGTTGAGTTTTAAATTCAAGAAAAATCCGCTGCTTTATATTTTTATTGCTGCCGTTTATGGCTTTTTATGCCAATTCTTTCATCTGGTCTTTATTTGAATAATCGACTTTCTTTAATAAGAAAATTAACGGAATTGTTAATATTGCAAGAACACCGACAAGCCTAAAAGCTTCAATAAATCCCCATAGCGTTGATTGCTGAACAAGTTGTCCGTATAGGCTGTAATCAGCCATGTGTCTTGCTGTTACGGGGTCAACATATTGCATTAATGCACCTGTTGCGGCATTAACTTTTGCCTGATAAATAGGATTTAAGTCCGTAAGAGATTTTACGGCATGAGCCTGATGGACTTGTGACATACGTGAAATAACCGTTGAAACAAGAGATGTGCCGACCGCACCGCCAATGTTTTTAACCATGTTTTGAAGTCCGCTGGCGTTTGTCATTTGAGAATTTTTAAGTGTAATTACCGATAATGAAACTAAAGGCATCATGCAAAGCCCCATTCCCATTCCAAATAAGAAATTCGGAAATCCTATATTAATCGGTGCAATTTCCATGTTTAAATTACCGAGCATTAACCCGCCGGCCGCTACGAAAATCAGTCCCGCAACCGCAATGTATCTGTTGTCAACCTTTGTGGAAAGTCCTCCGGCAATCGCCAGAGCAATTAATGCACCTATTCCTCTCGGCATTAAGGATAATCCGCTTAAAAATGCCGTATATCCCATTAAAGTTTGTAAAAATTGCGGCAATATTGTAACAGAGGCGAGAACGACCGCCATCATTACAACTTGAACAAATGTTCCGACCATAAAGTTTTTATCCTTGCAAACGCTTAAATCCAAAAGGGTATCTTTACGTTTAATTTGTGAGATTAAGAACAGCAGGAAAGATAGTGCAAAAACAAGCGTTAATCTTACTATAAACGGTGAACCAAACCAATCCTTTGTATTTCCCTTATCCAAAATAACTTGCAAACTAATCATCCAAGTAATTAACAGGAAAAACCCAAGATAATCTATTTTTACGTTGCTTTGTTTTCTTGCATAAGGAGGGTCCTCCAAAAATATTGTTGTAAGATACATTGTTAAAAATCCGATTGGAACGTTAATAAAGAAAATCCAAGGCCAATCCCAATTATCAGTAATCCAACCGCCGACAACAGGACCGATAATCGGAGCCATGACAACAACCAGTCCGAAAACAGCCATTGCCTCTCCGCGTTTTTCTTTCGGAAACGCTTCCAAAAGAACGGCTTGTCCTATCGGAAGTAAACCTCCGCCGCCGATACCTTGTAAAATTCTTGCTCCAATCATCATTGAAAGTGAAGTTGAAAAACCGCATAAAAACGATGAAAATGTAAACAAAGCAAGGCTTAACATGTAGAAATTTTTTCTTCCCATTAATTTGCAAAAGAAATCTACCGCCGGAATTGTAATTCCGCTTGCTACCAAATAAAACGTAACAATCCAAAGTGACTCTTCACGGCTTACGGAAAACGAGCCTGCCATGTGAGGCAGTGCAACGTTTGCAATGGTTTCATCCAAAACGAACATAAATGCAGCAAAAATCGTAGGAAGTGCAACAAGCCATGGTCCGTGTTTTGGTTTCCACGTTTCTTCTGTTGTTTTTATCAATTCTTCACTCATTATTTTACCTTAACTTTTGGTACAACAGACATTCCTGAAACAATATTATAAACGTTAGGATCAATTTCTTCCGTAAATACAATTTTAACAGGTATTCTTTGAACAATTTTTACGAAAGACCCAACGGCATTTTCCGGAGGGAATAAGCTTGATTTTGCTCCTGATGCTCTTTGTATGCTGTCAACTTTACCTTTAAAAACTTTGTCTTTGTAGGCGTCGATTTTAATTTCAACTTCTTGTCCGGGTTTCATGTTGCCGACTTGGCTTTCCTTGAAGTTTGCAACAATCCAAACTTGTTGCGGAACAATGACAAATAAAGATTGTCCTGTTTGTACATACATACCTTTCTCAAGATTTTTGTTTGTAACCACACCCGCTTGAGGGGCTTTAATTTTTGTGTAACTTAAATTTAATTCCGCCTGGTCACGTAATGCTTTTAGAGCTTTCAAATCCGCGTCAGACACATTTTTTTGCTGTTTTGAAAAAACCCCCTGTTCTGCCGTTTCCAAACTTGCTTTAACGTTATCAAGTTTTGTTTGAGCAGAATCAAGAGTTTGTTTTGACACTGCACCTGCGGCATACAATTCTTTATATCTGTTCAAATCTGTTTGGGCAAGTTCAATTTCTGATTGTTTTGCACTAAGGTTTGCTTTTGCAATTTCCTGATTAAACAATGCTCTTTGATAATTTGCATCTGCTTGAGCGAGTTTGACTTTATAATCGGTATCGTCAATTTTTGCAACCAAATCGCCCTCTTCGACTTTTTGGTTATCGTCAATATAGACATCAACAATTTGTCCTGCAACTCGCGGAGCAACTCTTACCATGTGACTTTCAATGTAGGCATCGTCAGTTGATTGATAGTGCGAAGCATGCCATAAAAACACGCCTGCCAATACAGTAATTATAACTGCAATTAGTATAATTAAATATCTCTTTTTAATTTTTGTCTCTTTTTGATTGTTTGTTTCATCTGACATTTCAATTTCTCCTATATTCTAACTTCCATTGCCGAAAACATTTTTTCTCTGAAATCTGTTAACAATGCAATTATTTTTTCTTCTTCGTCGCCGTTGAAAATTTTTCCGCAAAGCTCTTGAATGTTCGGTTCAATTTTATTTCTGCTTTCCTTAAAAATATTTTTACCTGAATCTGTTAATGTAATGATTTTTACAAGTTTGTTGTCTCTCTTTGTTACAACCAATTCAATCAAGCCTTTTTTCTCAAGAGCATTTGCCAGACGTCCTGTATTGGCACGGTCTTTTAATATAATTTTTGCCAAATCCCTTAAACATATATCTTTGTTTTTTGACAGCAAATCGAGCACTACAAATTCATCAAAATTTAATAAAATTCCCAATTTCTTAAACATTTGCGAACCAAAAACTTTCATGTATTTGGCTGTTATTCTTAATTGGTAGTATAAACTGTCGGTATATGTTCTTTCCATTTTTATTCTCTATGTTACAAAAACAACATGTTGCATTTGCAACACAATTATGTTAACATACTATTATGAAAAAAGTCAAGGGAGTAAGAAAAAATATGAAAAAACTTGTTGCAACGGCATTAACTCTTAGTTTTTTAAGCATGAATTTCATGCCGGTGTTTTCAAAAACAGTAACGGATACAAAAAAATTAAGCAAAAAAGAAGCAAAAGTTTTAAAAGCAAAGACACAGCGTTTTGGCTATATAAATATGCCTTGGTGGGAAGATTTGGAAGATGAGTATTTGAATGAATACATTATAAAAGCATTTGAAAACAATCAGGATTTAAAAATTGCAACCTTGCAGGTTGAAGAATCTCGTCAGAGAACCAAATTACAGCTTGCAAAAGAGATGCCGACATTGAGTGCCGGTGTCGCTCCGTCGCTTTATAAGCTGCCTGGAGTATCTTCCACTAACGGGGCGTTTGCGGTTCCGATAATTGCAAACTATGAAATTGATTTGTTCTTGAAAAATCATGACAAAACAAAAAGTACAAAAAAACAGTATGAGGCTGATAAATTGAATGAAAAGGCTGCCTATATTGCTATTGCAAGTGCAGTTGGTTCTACTTATTACAATATTGTAAAGATTGATGAACAAATAAGGCTTCAAAATCAATTAATTCAAGACAGAAATGAAATATATAAGTTACAAAAAATGCGTAATGAACGAGGAATTACATCCACCGCGGATTTAACAAGGGCTGATAAGGCAAGAACCTTGGCACGTTCAGAACTTTACGATTTAGAAAAAAACAGGGTTATGTTATTAAACTCTTTGGCAGTTTTGACAGGAGAAAGCCCTGATAATATCAATGAATTTAAACGAATTTCTTATGAAGAATTAACTAAACAAAAAACAATTCCTGATAGTATTGCGTCTGATATTATCACACAAAGACCCGATTATTTGGTTGCCGAAAAAATGGTTGAAAAAGCCGGTATTGATGTTAGAGTTGCAAAGAAAGAATTTTTACCTAAGTTGAATTTATTGGGTTTGGCGGTATTTTTGAATGACTCCGCAATTCCCGGGGGTATGACGGGAACTAATGCTTTGGCGGCATTAGGAGGTTCCGCGATTTTGGATATTTTTGCCGGAGGTGCAAAAATTGCTAACTTAAAAATTAATAAATTAAAATATGAAGAGTATGTTCAAAATTACTACAAGACTAATTTGACGGCTATTAAGGAAGTTAATGACTCTCTGTCTAATTTAAAGAATGACAATGAAAAATATATTGTAAATCTTGAAAATTTAAAACTTGAGCAAAAGGATTTTGGTTTTGCGACAGCGGAGTACAATGTAGGTGTTAAATCAAAATTGGATTGGATTCAGCGTCGAGAAAATTTAACCGTTATGGAAAAAGTTGTTGTAAACAATAAATTGGATACATATATTGATCAAATAAGTTTATATAAAGCCGTTGCCGGAGCGGATTTATAAATTTTAAGGTAACTATATACATGTTTCCACAAAAAACCTTACAAGGTGTCACCCTGAACTTGTTTCCATTGTTATCCATGATAATATTACTTAATTTCAGACATATTTAGTGGAAAATAATATATAGTTACCAATTTTAAATCAGGGGCTTGAAGTTTTTAGAAACATGTTATATAATAATGGAGTAACCAACAAAATGGAGGATAAACTTATGAACAACTTTTTAACCCGAGTAGGGGGGGGGGACACTAGGTTCCAATCTTAGTAAAGACGCGCATTTAGGTCCTAAAAATTTCAGTGGGGTGTCAAAAACCTGTCATTCTGAAACGCCGCAGGCGGGTTCAGAATCTGTCAGAAAGTGTGCTTTTACTTTAGCGGAGGTTCTAATTACCCTCGGTATAATCGGTGTGGTTGCAGCACTCACAATTCCGACATTGATGCAAAGTTATCAAAACAAGCAGTATGTTTCAGGATTCCAAAAGGCATGGGGCTTGTTGTCTAATGCTGTCGAAATGTCAGAGGCTCACAATGGGTTTTCAAGTACATGGGATGAACCTGTAGCGGTTGGTAGTGTTGATGAAAATTATATGCAAAAATACTGGCTTCCGTATTTTAAAATTATTAAAGATTGCGGAATCGCTCAAGGTCAGGGTTGTATGCCTGCAGAGGTTCACTATTTGAATGGTGATGTCGGACCGCATAATGATGACTTAAGTCATTACAAAATATTAATCAGTGACGGTATGAGTTTGGATTTCGCTCAAAATATCGGAAGTAATCCTTACCGACAACATATAGTTGTTGATATAAACGGTTCAAAAGGTCCGAATATTTATGGTCGTGATATTTTTTGGTTTGAATTTTTTGCAAATGAAGACAAGAAAATTTTTCCGTTTGGTTTCCATAATGATTTTAATATAGAGGAAAATTGTTCGCTTAGTGGAAGCGGCCAAGTTTGCGGGGCATACCTCGTTAAAAACGGATACAAAATGGATTACTAATTTACATAACAAAAACGGGGCAAAATTTTTGCCCCGTTTTTACAACCATTAGTTTTTAATCCTAGAAAGTCATGTCAAATGTTGGTTTTTGTCCGTTAACTTTTACGTCTGCTTCGTGCATAATCAATTCTGTATTGAAACTCAATACTCTGTATTTGTTAACTTCGTTTTGTACGTTACCGTTGAATACGTCCATTACTGTTCCAACAAGTTTTTCTACAGGTTTGAAGAAATTGTGTGTACTTTCAATATTTTGTTGCGCTTGTTGTTGAACGTGTGATTCAGTTTGTTTTTGCGGTGCTGTTTCCGTTCTCTTTACGTTAACGCCGAATGTGTTTCCGCTATTGAAAAAATTTGAATATGAATTAGCCATTGTTCTAATCCCTTTACCTTTACCCTTTTAATTACATGTCTCTTATCGACCCAAACCCATGTAAACTTTAATGTTTTGACCCGTTTTTTCAACTTTCTGTAACATATCTTTACATAAAAGTAAATTTTTAAAGTGAAAAATACTTTATATATATGTAGGTAGTGAGGTTTATTGATGGCAGCAATTAGTCCAAGTATAGTTTCATCAGCAATCTTCGGTGTTCGTAATTATGAAAAAGGTAATGACGGACATATTGTAAGATATGCTGTCGCTGCGGGTCAGGCAAAAAAGGTTGTGGACTACGTTTCACAATTTGATAATGCGGTCGGACAAACGGCAAAAACAGCTACAATGGCTTTGGGTGCTGCATCAAAAGAAAGTATCTTTTTAGATAAATGTGCAAAGGTTGCATCTTTTTCAAGTACGCATATCAATCCGCTGATTGTTGCCTCTGCTTGTGTTGATGTTATGCAATCCGATAATAAAGCGGAAACAGCGATTGTATCGGCTACATCGTTAGGAACAATGTTTACGGTTGAAAAACAAATGAAAAAACATTTGCATAAAGTGCCTAAACTGAAATGTTTTAGCAAAATTACCGAGGCTGTTACAAACGCCACAAAGGGTACAAAATACGGTAAGTTTTTGGGCCCAGTACTTGAGGGTGTAGCATTTGTTATCGGTTCTTGTGTTGCTTATGATGCCGGTAATAAATTCGGGAATTTACTTATCGGGAAACAATAAGTAAAGTTTGCTTCGGCCTAACTTAATTTATTTGATTGATGCACGATAGCATGCTTTGATTTATAATATTGGCATGAAAAAATTTGCCTAGTTAATATGTTTTTTTGTAATGATTTTTTTTCAATTACCATGTCATGCCATAAAAATCGGGTTAATTGATTCTGCGGACAGGGTTATTGTCGGAACCTCAAATAAGGGAGTTTTTATTAATCCTCTGACAAATAAATCAATTTACAATACTGTGGGCATGAAAGCCTATGAATTAAAAGCCTATAAATCAGGAATCGGAATAAAAATAGATAATAAATATTACGATATGGGTTCATCCTCTGTTGTTTTGCGTCCTGAGTCGGGGTTTGTAAGCGCAAAAAATCGTTGGTATCGTGGTTTATTGATGATATACAATCTAAACGGTAAACTGGTTGTGGTAAATAAAGTAGATATTGAAGATTATATTAGGGGCGTTGTGCCGTCAGAAATGCCTGCGTCATGGAATATCGAGGCTCATAAAGCACAAGCCATTGCCGCAAGGAGTTACGCTCTTGCAAATTTGGGAAAACGTGCCGCACGTGGTTATGATTTAAAAGATACTCCCGAGGATCAGGCTTATGGCGGAGCATCTGCGGAAAAAGAGAGAACAAATAAGGCTGTTGATGATACAAAAGAGGTTGTTTTAATATACGATTTGAAAATTATTCCCGCATATTATTCCGCATCGGCAGGCGGAAAAACAAAAAATTCAGGTGATGTTTGGATGCAAAATTTACCTTATTTGCAATCTGTTCCGTCTTACGATGATAATATTAAAAAGAACGGGCATGGTGTCGGAATGTCGCAACACGGCGCAAATAATCTTGCCAAAAGCGGTTATAATTCATATCAGATACTACAGTATTTTTATAAAGGCGTAAAATTTGCAAAGATTAATCCCGACTATTTTAAATAGGTTTTGTAACGGTTTTGTAACATTTCAAAAAAATACTTGCCAAAATACTGTTAAAATGTATAATAATCTTGAAATTGGTGTAGTTAGAAAGCAAAAGGAGAATTTCAAATGAACAAAGAAGAATTAGTGAAAGAAGTATCAAAAGTGTCCAGATTGTCACAAAAAACAGTTGCTGACGTTATCACAGCAGTTGTAGATACAGTTGAAAAATCAGTTGCTAAAGGAAATAAAGTTACTTTAGTTGGCTTTGGTACTTTCGAACGCAGAGAAAGAGCAGCAAGAACAGGCAGAAACCCTCAAACAGGTAAAGAAATTAAAATCGCTGCTAAGAAAGTTCCTGCATTCTCAGCAGGTAAAAAATTCAAAGAAATTGTTAAATAGTTTTTGAATTTATTTAAAGTTTTGATGGTGTCCTAAGTAATAACGGGCACCTTTTTTTATTTTAAAAAATTTTTACACAGGACTTGAAGTTTTTTGAAACATGTTATATAATAAGAATGTTATTAGAAAACGGAGGTTAAAAACATGAAAAATTTAATGACCCGAGCAGGGGGGGGGGGGAC
>JAFUZZ010000139.1 GCA_017476325.1 bacterium
CCCCTTGTCTTTGAGAGCAAAATCCGCTGCCTGACTACCTTTGGAACCTAACGTCCCCCCCCCCTGCTCGGGTGACTAAATTTTTCATGTTTCTTCTCCTTATCTTTGTCTGATACTCTCAGGATACAGATCCTGAAATAAATTCAGGATGACGTGTGCTGTTTCCGTCTGTCACCCTGAACTTGATTCAGGGTCTGTTTTATTCCTGACATTATCATTATAAACCATGTCTCAAAAAACTTCAACCCCTTTTTTGTTATCCAATTAAGTTCAATAGTATATACTTAATATATATTTACAATTCTGCAATTTGTTACAAAATGTAAAGTTTTAAATAAATGCCAAAATACACTATTTATAGGAGTTTTAGATATATAATATAATCTATAATAAAAAGAAAAGTCAATTTTTTTATAAAAAATACGTTTATATACATGTAGAGATAAAAGAGAGATTAGCATGGGTTTATCAGCATCACAATCAAGATTGTTAACTTTAACGGCAAGATTATCAGATCTTGAATTGAAAGCACAAAAAATTCAACACCAAAAAGTTCGCTTGTCTGAACAATCAACTGAAGCGGCAAAAAAATACATGGATGCTTTAGACTCTCAAGTACTTATGTACAACTCTGCAGAAAAAGGAAAAGTTGCCGGTTCTGTTTCAAATATTACCGATTCCGGTCTATATCGAGTTGTTGACGCTGACAACAGATATTTCTACTGTTCAAACAGAACAACAAATACAAGCCAAAGCATAACTACTGTTAGCGGAAACAATATTACCATTGACAGTAACGGTAATATATCTTTGGCAACAAAAAATAACTCTACAACAGTTAAAGACGGTGTAATTACTACTGTAACCGCTAACGGTACAGTTTTAGCCGATGGCGATGCTGAATCAACTACAAATAAAAATGCAATCTATGTTTCTGCGAACAGAAATATCTTAATCTCTAATGGTTCTGCTACAAATCTGACTACACCTGAATCATCAATTTCTGTAACTTCTTCAACATGCAAATCTGACATTTCAAGTGCTCAAGTTACAAGAACATTTACAGCAAATGACAAAGTTTATTCATACTCTGTAAATGATGATAACGAAATTAAACTTAAAAATTGTAAAATAAAAGAAGAAAACGGTATTTATACTATCGAAACAGACGACGAAAATACAGTTTGTACAATAGATACAAATAAAAAAACAGGTAAAATCGGAACAGACGAAAATGAAAAAGACCTAAGCAAATCAGGTTCAACGATTTCTTTGACTTACGCCGGAACTTCCGAAGAAAGCAGCAGCGGAACAGTTACTATGTCAATTTCCGGCAGCGATTTGATAATTAAAGACGGTGACATTACATATACACTCAACAGTTCAAAAATGTCCATAAAAGACGGTTCAACAAATATTGTTACAAATGATACAATGCCTGAATATACAAAAGATAATAACGGTCATGAAACAATTAAAGTTGACAATAAAATTTACGTTGTAAGTTCTGATAACAAAGTTTACAAAGAAAATTCAACTACAACTACAATCACAACCGCTTATGTCGGTATTGATACTGCAACAAGTACAGCAGATGACATATATGACAAATGTGTAGCATACGATAGCACTGCAACTTATGCTACAGGTAGTAAAGTTGAATTTAAAACATGTACCATTGGTACCGAAACCGGTAACGCAATGGTTATTACAAACCATTCTAACGGCTCTTCAATTACGGCATTAACAAACGGTTTTGAAATAAAAGAAGGTAACATTACAACAAAGATTTACAAAAGCGGCGGAAAAATCTATGTTGAAGAAAACGGTGCAACATACACAATTTCTATAAGTGATGACAAAACAAAAACAAGTGTATATGCAAGCGATACTAAAGAAACATTCACCGTTGACAAAATTCCTGCCGGAAGTTGGGTTTTGAGAAGTGATGACGGAACCTTCACCGAAGTTAACCAAGGAAACATGGAAAATGAAGAGTGGTTACTTGAACAACTCCAAGCTGCTAACTTGTATATTCAAAAGAAAAATCCTGATACCGGTGTATGGAATGATTACTCTTACGTTTCTTCATCATTGTTTACAACCGAAGAGGACTCTTCAGGACTTGCAAGAGCTGAAGCTGAATATGAACATAAGATGTCCGAAATTCAACAAAAAGATAAGAAACTTGATTTGGAATTAGACAACATTGAAACCGAACACGGTGCGGTTGATAAACAAATTGATTCCGTAAAAGGTATCGTTGATAAAAACGTTGAAAAATCATTTAAAATCTTCTCTTAATTAACATTTAAGATATCAAAAATTATGAACCCCGTCCGACACAGGTCGAACGGGGTTCATTAAACACAGCCCGAATTTTTCGAGTGAAGATATCGAGTAAGTTGGAAAAAACAAGAGTCGAAAAATTCGAAAAAGGTTGTTTCTGTTGGTCCATATGCAGGGGGTTGACAATTATTTTTTTAGTAATAGTATAGAGTTATAAAGAAAACGGGATGTGGCTCAGTTTGGTAGAGCACCTCGCTTGGGACGAGGGGGTCGCACGTTCAAATCGTGTCATCCCGACCATTTAGAAGAGGGTGACTAAAAAGTCAAATAGTCACCCTATTTTTGCTTTAAAAATATTTTTAAAAAATTTTAATTAGATACACAAAATGTATCCACTCCCGGAGGAGTAATTCCATCATAAGCCTTTCCCGTAGTATGACCGGAAGTTCCTGTACTCATATCAAAATAATAAGCATATCTTTCATCTCCATCATAAGGTGTTGAAGACCAAAAAGCCCCTCCTGTCGGAACTCTGTCTTGCTGTTTTTGTTCGTATATTAATGCTAACTGCTCATCATTAGGTAAACTCATTCCTTTATCTTCACAAGTCTTTTTTGCGCCACTCCACCAATCCGGACATGTTGAAGAACCACACCAATGAGCATTAAAAGTCCCTGACGGAACACTTTCCATATAATTTATAACGTCAGATAAATATATATACGAACCATCAGACAACGTAACTTTATAAGCCGAAGTTTCATAATCTCCATTTTTTATAATTTTTACATTACACTCCTCATCTGTACATCCCTCCGGAATTACAGGTGTTTGTGTAATTTCAACTTCTCCCGTCCAAAGTTTGTGGTGTGCCAAAATATACGCACCGCAATCGTAACCCGTAGAACATGTGTCACTTTCACCAAGTGCTTTAAGTCCGTTTGGTGTAAGGTTGATTGTAAACCTGTCTTTGCCTGCCGTGTTCGGTCCTTTCTTTCCGTTTGTGTCTATTGTCAGTGTGTCACAAATGTTGTCTGTGCATGACTCGTCAAATGTTCCGTATTTGAATTGTGAGCCGTCGGTTAAGCATACATCAGGAGTAAAGTTTGGA
>JAFUZZ010000140.1 GCA_017476325.1 bacterium
CCCCCCCCCCCTAGTCGGGTTAAAAAGTTGTTCATAAGTTTATCCTCCAATTTGTTGATTACTCCATTATTATATAACATGTTTCTAAAAACTTCAAGCCCTCTATTTATAAATTTGTAAAACACAAATTTATAAAAATACTTGACAAAAAAATTTTTTTAAATATAATCATGTATATACAGGCCCCCATCGTCTAGAGGCCTAGGACACTTCCCTTTCACGGAGGCGACAGCGATTCGAATTCGCTTGGGGGTACCATTTTAAAAACAGGAGCGCTAAAGGCTCCTTTTTTAGTATTCTAATATGGTAGCACATACAGCCCGAATTTTTCTAATGAAAATATCAAACAGGAGGTAAAAATCAAGAATCGAAAATTTCGAAAAAGGCTGTTTATGTTAGTCCTCATCCTGGAGTTGATACTATATGTTTTTAATGCTAAAATAACATTATGATAAAAAACGACATGACAACACAAAGCAGACTTATTCTTTCAGGGCTTATTTTTAGCACTTTGCTTATTATTGTCATTGCTATTTTGGCAGTTTTTAATATCCAAAACCGACTTAATGACGGATACGAAAACTTTGGCAGAATAATCTCTAAAACCCTCGCTGTCGAAACGGTCGATCTTATCAAAGATATTCCTAAAGAAAATCAATATATTTCTTTGAAAGAACATTCCGGAAAAATTTTGGAAAACAACGATGATATAGCTTTTATCGAATTTTTAGACAAAGACGGAAGTGTTATTTACTCAAGCAAAAATGATTATGCAAAACAAGCAAAACTCTCAACAATTACAATTAACTCTCCAATGATTACGGGACTTTTAGACAAGAAAACCGTTGGCTCTGTTTCTGTCGGACTTTGCGGAGGCATAATTTCTAAAATAACTAATACGATAAGAACATCCCTCATACTTGTTTTCATTGTCGTTTGGCTGGTTTTTGCGCTTGTAATCCTTGTAAACTCTTACCTCACAACAAAAGAACTCCGAATTTTAAAAAACGGAGTTAAAAAAATATCTACAGGCGAATTTGGACATAAAATTACAGACAAAGACGTTAGTCTTGAAGTAAAACAACTTTTTGAATCTTTCAACGACATGTCACACCGCCTGCATGAATACGAAAAACAAAATATTGAACATTTGACACTTGAAAAAAATAAACTTGAAGCAATATTGATGAACATCGCTAACGGTGTCGTTGTTTGCAACAGCGAAGATGAAATTACCCTGATGAATTATCAGGCGCAAAAATTACTCGATGCGTCAGAAAAGGATTTAATCAATACGAAAATCCAAAATTTTTGCGATAAAAACGGAAACACATGTTTCAAAACCGGTATTAAAGAGTTTAAATCAAAAAAAGATTTCTCCGAACCATCCGCTATTGATTTGGATATAAACGGAAAAGTCATCAAAACCCTTATTTCTAAAATGGTTCAAGGTTATATCATTGTACTGATTGATATTACAAAAGAGGCGGAAATTGACAAAATGCGCGGACAATTTATTTCAAATGTTTCGCACGAATTGAGAACGCCAGTAACTGTTTTAAGAACATATATCGACACTCTTTACAATTATGGCAATGAGTTTGATTTTGATACGCAAAAAGAATTTATCGGAACAATAAACGATGAAATTATAAGGTTACATAATTTGGTAAACGATATCTTGGATTTTTCCCGTTGGAATTCTGATATTAAATTGGAAAAAGATTATTATAATCTTCAAGAAATAGTTGAAAACTGTGTCAAATCCGTTGAAGTTCTTGCAAAAGAAAAAAATGTTATTTTCTCTGTTATGCAGGAAGATAATCTTCCAAAAGTGTATTTAAACGAGGACAGTATATTTCGCGCATTAAAAAATTTATTGTCTAATGCAATAAAATATTCGCCTCAAAATGACAAAATAAAAATAAAAACAGAACTTGCCAGAAAATCAGGCTATATACAGGTTAGCGTAGAGGACCACGGCATAGGTATTGCACCCGAATATCAACAAAAGATTTTCGACAGATTTTTCCGGGTAGAAAACGATACTCACACGATTAAAGGAACAGGACTCGGTCTACATCTTGTAAAAATTGCAATAGAAAAACATCATCAGGGAGAAGTTTTTGTAAATTCGAAACAAAATGAGGGTTCGACCTTTGGTTTTATAATCCCGATTGAACCCGCAGAGGATATAATCAAGTCATGAAAGCGGTTATACAACGGGTAAAACAAGCAAGTGTAACGATTGACGGAGAAATATATTCCGCAATCAATTTTGGCTTGCTGGTTTTGGTTTGCGTCGAAAAGGGTGATACCATTGAAAATGCAAAAAAATTAGCCGACAAATTATCAAAATTGAGAATCTTTGAAGATGAAGACCAAAAAATGAACAAATCAATTATGGACATCAACGGAGAAATGCTTGTTGTGTCGCAATTTACACTTGCCGGAGATTGCAAAAAAGGAACACGTCCGAGTTTTGATAAAGCTGCCGCACCGGATGAGGCAAAAAAACTCTATGAAACTTTCGTTGAAATTTTAAAAGAATATAAAATCCCTGTAAAAACGGGAAAATTTCGGGCAATGATGGATGTTGCTCTGATAAACAACGGGCCTGTGACGTTTATAGTTGAAAAATAACAATTTATCTCTACTAAAAGAGGATGCCCATTTGGACATCCTCCTGAAGATTTAAACGAATTAATAATCCATTTTATATCCGTTACGAACAAGATATGCTCCGCAATATGCTCCTGCTTGAGCATCCTCAGATGAAACAGAACATGTTTCCTTTAGTTCTTCAAATGTTTTATAATTCATACCGAAAGGGTATATTTTTCTGTCATTTGGAAAAACATCAAACCAATAAATATCTCTTCCAAATGTATTCGGACCTTTTTTGCCGTTTGTATCTACAATAATATGTGTCCTTTTCTCAGAAGTAACCCCCGGACAAAGATTGACACTCATACCGTCAGATAATATAAATTTATATTGATTTACATTATCGAGATTTCCGCCATCATTACCACTCAAATATGTCATAGGCTGAAAGCAACCTTTTCCCGTTTGGAATCCACAAGTTTGAGCGATTGAAAAATATGGCAGCCAATATTTTTCAATATACGCAATATCTTGATTTGAAGTTGGAATATCCCATGTTGATGAAAAACCGTTATGAGCCTCAGAAAGAGTAAAAGCGGTGTTTAGTAATTGATAAGCCTTTTGAAACCCTGTGACATACTGTTTATTTTGATAACTTTGCATTAGTGTCGGAATGGTTAATGCCGCCACAACACCGATAATGCCGAGGGTGATTAGGACTTCGGCAAGGGTAAAGCCCCTGAGGGGGAGCAAAAGAGACCGCCTATTTCGCAAATTTTTGACGTAAGATATTAACACTAAAGCATGATGTTTCCAATCAAAAATTTGCCGGCGGTGCAGCGGATTTGCGTACGGACGGAACGTAGTGAGTCCGGATTGCGAAACAGCGAA
>JAFUZZ010000141.1 GCA_017476325.1 bacterium
ATGATCTGTAGAGCGGCGTGCAAGTCCTATTGCAATTTTTCTGACAAAAGGAAGCAAGGCAACTGTTATAAGTTTTTTAAGTTCTTTTTGGATTTTAGCATCATTTGTCGTTTTGTATTCCTCAATCCATGTTTGAACCTGATTAAAAAGTTCATCTTTATATGTTTTATCGTGTATCATTAACGCCTCTCTCCCATGATACATTATAACACAAGTTTTTCAAAAAACTCGGAATTATTTTTTAATGCCTGTTCTTTTGCCGCGACAGAATATATCGGTTTGTTTGAAAATATTTCTTTTGCTGCGTCTTGCAAATCCTCAACCGTTATTTTATCAACAAAATCCATTACTTTATTTGAAAGTTCCAATCCTGTTTTCGTTCCCGCATTAGAAAGTAAATTCGCGTTTTTACGACTCGTAGTTTCATTATCATTAAGCATTCTGTTTTTAAATACGAGTTTTGCATTATTAAGTTCTTCTTCGCTTACGGGTTCGGCAAGAAGTTTTGCAACATGTTTATCAAATCCGCGGATTGACTTTTCAATATTTTTATATGTTTTTGGACTGTCTGCCGTTGTTTTTATATAAAAATTACAAACCCCCGTATCGCTGTCATTATAATCGAGCGAAGATTTAACATAATATGCAAGTTTTTGAGATTCTCTCAAATCGTTAAACAATCTTGAAGAGGCCGTTCCTCCGAGAATTATGTTCAAAAGTGAATATCGAACCATTTTTTCAGGAGAATTATCCTCAATTTTGAATTTATATCCCGTCATAATTTCAGCTTGAGATTTATTGGTAACATCCTTTACAACTTTTGATTTTTCAACAGGAGTATAAGATTTTTTTTCAAGTATTTCGGATTTTTTAAACATTGTAAAATCGTTTAAAAGTTCGGTTTCCACATCATTTTTAAACCTATCGTCATTATTAAACGGCCCTGATACGGAAATTTTCATCATTGAATTGTTTAAAATATCCGAATAAAGTTTTTTAACATCATCAAGTGTCGTTTTCTCAATTTGTGCTTGAAGTTCCTTCGGAGTAATTCCTTTTGTTTCGTTTTTGAAAAGTTCTTTATAAAGCCCGTCTTTTGCCCTTATCGGCATATCTTTAATATCTTGAATTGCCTGTTTTTTAACTTCTTCAAAATCTTCTTGAGTAAATCTTGGATTTAAAATAACATCCTTAATTTTCTGAAGTGCAGTTTTTGTATCTTGTTTCATAAAAACTGCGGAGGAAGAAATCGAATTATTTGAGGCTGAAAAACCAACCATTATACCGTCTTTTTCTGTCTGTTCATAAAACTCATCTTTCGTTTTATTTTTTGAACCTCTTTTCAAAAGCCCTGAAAGTACGGTTGCCGCACCGCCATCTTTAGAGCTTAAATCTGCCGTTAATTTTAAATCCACATAGGCAACATTTTTGTTTGTGGAATTTTCAATCAGCAGAATATTATTTTGCAAAGTTTTGGTTTGTACATTTTTCGTGCTTAGGGGGGTTCTTCCCGCAAAAGATACATTATTTTTTGACGAAGGATGGACAACAATAATTGATTCTTTATTAATATCCAAATACTGCTTGCTAAATTCAACTATGTCATTTACTGTTAAAGACTCAATAGTTTTTTCGTAATTTGAAATTGATGACAAATCTCCGTCAAGCATTGCCCCGCCTATCATGGAATTAATATCGGCACAGCTTTCAAATCTGTTTGCAAAATCAAATTTCAAATTCTTTTTAATAACATCAAGTTCTTTTTCGGACGGTGGATTTGTAACAACGCTTTCGAGTGCGGAATTGATTTTCTTTAAAGCCTTTTCAACATTTTTATCATCAATTTGTGCAGTAATAATTAATCCCGTATTATCAGACGGTTTAGAACTTAAACGTTCCATATCAATTACAGCCTCTGTCTGTAAATCTTCAAGGTTTTTATTAATTCTTGAAAGTGTCGAATTTGTTAAAATATAACTAATTGCGTCAAACATTGCCTGATGTTTTGCATTATTATTTTCGGGTCCTTTCAGTCCGATACTTATAAACGCCGTCGGGGCTTTGTCAGAAACAATATCCTGCCTTATCGTTTTTTCTATAGGTTTTAATTTTTCATATTTTCTGTTAACATTTTCTGATGCGGGAGATTGCATATATTTTGCAACTAACGCGATGGTATTTTTTTCGTCAACATCTCCTGTAATCACAGTTACCATATTGGCAGGATAATAATTTTGTTTGTAATAATTAAATACTTTTTCTCGTGTAAGATTGTTAATATTGTCGATTGTTCCGCCAATTAAATCTGTTGAAGAAGATTCAATGTTGAAAAGATTTTTTAATGTCGTATTAATCGCGACATTTTCCGTATCATCCAATATCATACTGATTTCTGAGGTTACGGGACCCTTCTCTTTTTCAATCATTTTTTGAGAGAATTTTGGTGTCTCAAGCATAGAGGCATGAATGCGAATTTGTTTTTCCAAATCAGACTTGTCTAATAAATTAGACTTAATATAATAATCCGTAGCAGAGAATCCTGTTGAAGCATTAGTATTTGCCCCCATTTTATTTACGGTTTCAAAAAATTCGCCCTCTGATAAACCGTCCGAGCCGTTAAAAAGGCTGTGTTCAACAAAATGACTTATACCGCGTTGAGAATCAATTTCATTTAGAGAGCCTGTATTTACATAAGTTTTAATAATTGTAGGACCGTCTTTCGGGACAATTACAACTCTTTGTCCGTTTTCAAGTTTATATACATGTGCGTTTAAATTTTCGGGTAAATCTACAAGGTCTATTTTTGTATACTTTTGAGGTGTTTTAATTGCATAATCCGGAACTGATTTAATATCGTTCACAGTCATATATTCCAACTGTCGCTCTGGTTTTTTGACAGTTGTTTTTTTAGGTTCGGAACCTGTAAATATAACGTTATGTATTGACGGATTAATTCGCACTTAAACACCTTGTATATATTTATATTAAAACATGTTTTTACAAGATTTTGTTAATTTGTTAAAAATTTTTAACTTTTGTATTATAATATTTTTATGGAAAAAGATATTAATTTAGCAAACAAACTTGTAGGTGAAAAAAAATTTAAAGAAGCTCTTGAAGTTTTGACAGAGTTGGAAGAAAATGTCGAAACACTTAAATTAACAGGACTTTGTTACTTAAATATTAATGACTATGTTAGTGCCAAAAACAAATTTGAAAGTGTTGTAAAATATGCACAGGATGATGCTACAAGCTGGTATTACCTTGCAATTTGTTATGATAATCTTGATGATTATCCAAAATCAAAATTTGCATATAACGAAGTTATCAGGCTGCGGGAACAGTATCTCGATGCTTATAAAAACCTTGGCGTAATTTATCTTAAAACCCGAGAAGATGAAAAAGCGTTTGAAATTGCAAAAAAAGGAATTGACCTTTTTCCTGAGGATTATTTGCTTCACTATTTAGCGGGTTCTGCGCTAATGACAATGAAAAAATTTCAGGACAGTTTGCAATACTTTGAAACCGCGCTGGACTTGAACAACAAAAATGTCCAAATTTATTGTAACTACGGTACGGCTCTAATGTCATGCCAAAGATTTAATGACGCCATTGAAATGTATAACAAAGCAATCGAAATTGAACCTAATAACGCTATTGTTTATCACAATTTGGCATCGCTATATCAGATTAGAAGGGAATTTGATAAAGCAATCGAAAACTATAAAAAAGCGTACGAAATTGACCCTAACGAACTTTTCATGTCATCACTTGCGCTTGCTTATTTCAATGCTAAAGATTTTAAGGATGCAACAGAACTTTATCTCAAACTTGTACAAACACATCCTGAACGACAAAATTACAGGTATAACCTTGCATGCTGTTTCGAAGCAATCGGAGAAATAAAGTCCGCAATTACACTTATGGAACAGTTAGTTGCGCTTAATCCTAAAGCAAAAATGATGGTTCATAAACTTGCAATTATGTATGAAAAATTTAATCAACCGGAAAAAGCAAAATTATTATACGAAAGCATGATTGCAAACGGATTTGTTTCTGACGAAATATATTACAGTTATGCAATTACATGTACAAAAACAAACGATATTGACACTGCCGAGCGAATTTTGAAAAAAGTTATTGAACTTAATCCGCATTTTGCTGTTGCAAGAAAAGATTTGGGCGTTATTTATCTGAATAAACGCTTATTTGATTATGCCGAGGATGAATTTAAAAAGGCGTACGAAACAGTTCCCACAAGCCCGGAAATTGTGTTTGAATACGCAAATTTCTTGCAGGCGATGAATAAGTATGAACAGGCAAAAGATTTATATGACAAAGCTATAACCCTTAACAACAAAAATCCGCGCTACTTTGTCTTTGCCTCACTAAACGCTCAAATGCTTAAAGATATGAAATCTGCGGTTAAATATATCGAAGATGCTTTAAAATTAATTCCAAACGATCCGTTTATCCTTTTAAATGCCGGTAAAATATATTACGCGGCACATAAATATGACAAAGCCCAATTTGTCCTCGTTAAATCATGGGAAATAAATCAAAATGTTGAAGTAGAAAACCTTATCGGCTTAACGTACTTTAAACAAAAAGAATATGAAAAAGCACTAACTGTTTTTGAAAAATTATCAAAAGAATATCCTACAAATACAAATATTTTGATGAGTTATGCCCAAACATGCGAAAAAACAGGCAATCTTGATGAGGCAAAAACAACAGCAAATAAAATTTTAGAAATATTTGACGACATGCCGGAGGCGAAAAAGCTGCTAAAACGGATTAAAAAAACTGAGCAGGAAAAAATGGCTTAAAACACAAACGCGGGAATTAATCCCGCGTTAATTATTTCTATGCTCCGAATATTCTTTCGTTTGACTTTTCAATTCCTTCTTGTAAACTTTCCGCCCACGCCGTAAGCTGCTGAATATCTAACTGTAAAACATTTTGTTCTTGTTCAAGTTCCGCATCCAATGTCGCAGCCTGTGCCATAGCCTCCTTATACTGAGGAGAATCTTGTCCGTAAGCATTAAGGATTTCGGTCAACTCTTCTTTGGCATCAAGCCTGTTTTGCTGAATACCGCTTAACTGATAATTATCAGTGTTTATTTGCCGCCTAATTGTGAATAATTGTAGTGATTCAGACATGACCGACTCTCCTATTACCTATCTACTCATGTAAAGTATTTTTTGTTCCTCTTATTTCAAAGATAACAAAAATTGTTACATTTCGCAATAAAAAACCGCAGAACTTCATTCTACGGTAAAATTAATTTTAAGAGAGAGAGATGATAATATGTTTGAAATACTTGATTTTAATGGGTAATCTCTCGATTTCTCTTATTTGGTTTTAATTGTTTAATGTATCCTTACATATTTATAAAGTTTTTTTATTATTAAAAATTGCTTTTTTTGAATAATAATATTTACAATTCTTAACATTGTGTCAATGTATAATTTTTATATGGACATAGAAGAAAAGACAATTAAGATATTAGAATTTGATAAGGTTGCCGAAAAGCTTTCTACTTTTGCAAGGACAGAACAAGGAAAAGTCCTTTGCAAAACCATTTCACCCCAAAACGGCTTGTTTGCCATCGAGCATGCTCTAAAATGTACAAAAGAGGCAAAAGAAAACATTGACTGCGGTAATGATGTAAATATTGATGTAATTTCGGACATGAAAATTTTAGATAAACCTTCGTTTTTTTCCGAAGAAGAATTATCCGATTTTGCAAAAACGCTCCGAAATTCAAGACTTGTTCGAAACACACTTCGTGAGGCAAATGTTTTAAAAGAATACACGAATAAACTCTTTACAAATAAAGAAATTGAGGACAAGATTTTTGATACATTTGACAACGAAAACAGAATAAAAAAAGATGCAACGGAAAAACTTTACGGACTTTATTCATCATTAAGAGAAACCGAAAATTCGCTTAGAGAAAAAGCCTCCGAGTTGTTAAACACAAACTCTTTCAATAAATATTTACAGGAAAATATTTACACCATCCGTGAAGAAAGAATTGTTTTTCAGGTTAAATCAAGTTTTAAAAATCTTGTTGACGGAATTGTTCACGATGTTTCAGCGAGTAATTTGTCCGTTTATATTGAGCCTAAAGAACTTATCGGGCTTAATAATAAGGTTCGCGAATGTAAAATAGAAATTAATCTTGAAGAAATAAGGATTTTGACAGAACTTAGCAATTTGTTAAAATCGCATCGTGAGGAATTAATCCTGACAGAAACAATATTAGCCGAAATTGATTTTCAATTTGCAAAGGCGCGTTACGCAAATTATTTACACGCAACGGAACCCGAACTAATAAAATATCAGGGGATTGAAACAGAAAAAATGAGACATCCGCTTTTGGGAGAATACGTTGAAAATGTAATAGAAAACGATTTTTCCATCGGAAGAGGGTACAACTCGCTTTTAATTACCGGAGCAAATACAGGCGGAAAAACTGTACTTTTAAAAACTGCGGGTTTATTTGTTTTAATGTGTAAATCAGGACTGTTTGTGCCGGCACAAAATGCAAAAATATATCCTTTTGCACATATATACGCGGACATAGGAGACGAACAGAGCATCGTTCAAAGTCTTTCAACATTTTCTTCGCACATGAACAATGTAATTAAAATTGTAAAAAATGCAAATGAAAATTCTTTTGTGCTGTTGGACGAAATTTGTTCCGGCACTGACCCTCAAGAGGGCGTTGTTCTTGCAAGAGTTATTTTGGACAGACTAGCAAAGAACGGCGTTACATCTTGTATTACTACACATTTTAGCGAACTTAAAGAACTTGAATATTCAAATCCGTATTTTAAAAATGCAAGTGTAATGTTTGATAAAGAGACCCTTAAACCGACGTATAAACTCGTTATCGGAATGCCGGGCGTAAGCAATGCGATTCTTATATGCGAAAACCTCGGCCTTGAAAAAACACTTGTTGAAGAAGCAAAAAAACTTCTTGTTACTCAAAAAGATGCCTCTATACAGGTGGTCGAAACATTACAAGAAACAAGACTTAAACTTGATAAAACTCTTTTTGAAACCGAAAAAATAAAGCATGAGACAGAAGAAATTAAAAAAGATTATGAAAAAAAACTTTCGGAATTAAAAAAAGATAAAAAGAAAATTATCCAAACATTAAAACACAAGTTTGACAAGCAGATTGACGAAGCTAAAGATGAAATTAAAGATATTGTTTCCGAAATGAGAAAAGAAAAAACCGAAAAAATTGCGCGTCGCTCTTACTCAAGACTTG
The DNA here is from genome assembly GCA_017476325.1 of bacterium. Taxonomy (GTDB): domain Bacteria; phylum Cyanobacteriota; class Vampirovibrionia; order Gastranaerophilales; family Gastranaerophilaceae; genus QHMH01. The sequence goes on from JAFUZZ010000141.1 coordinate 7,287, forward strand.
CAAAAATTGACAAAACTTTTAATGAAGCAAAAAGCAAAGTCGAAGACAAAGAAAATTATACCGAAATTAATTGGGACAATGCAAAAATAGGCGACGAACTTTTATTAAAAAAACTTCACCAAAAAGTCAAACTCCTTTCACTTCCCGATAAATCAGGCAATGTTACCGTTGAAATGGGAATGATTAAAACAAAATTAAACATAGAAAAACTCGCGGTAATTGATGAAAAGTTTATTTCAAAACCGATAAAACGCTACACGCCAAAAGATGTCTATAAGATTGAGCGTCACCAAATGTCAAATACACTCGACCTTCGAGGATGCAGGGTTGAAGATGCCCTCGACAGTTTGGAATATTTTTTGGACAGAGCAAGTTTGGTTAATTTGACACCGGTTTACGTAATTCACGGGCATGGAACCGGAGCATTAAGAACCGCCGTACAAGAATTTTTAGAGTCATCACCTTACGTAGCAAAACATCGTTTTGGAACTGAAACAGAAGGTCGTGACGGAGTAAGCGTAATAGATATTAATTAAAAAGGGAAATTATGAATTTAGCAATATATCCGGGTAGTTTTGATCCGATAACAAAAGGACACTTAGACATTTTAAAAACAGGTTCCGAAATTTTTGATAAAGTTATTGTTGCGGTTTTGCATAATCCTAAAAAAAATGCTTTCTTATCTTTGGATGAACGCGTTAGTTTGATACGGGAAGTAACGAAAAATTTTCCAAATGTGGAAGTTGACTCCTTTGAGGGATTAACTGTCGAATATGCAAAGAATAAAGGAGCAAACATTTTAATAAGGGGTTTGCGTGCCGTTTCTGATTTTGAATATGAAATGCAGCTTTCTCAAGCAAATTCCGCTTTGTCAAAAAATATTAAAACAGTTTTCTTAACAACAAAACCGAAATATAACTTTATATCATCAAGCACAGTTAAGGAAATATTTGGGTTTGGCGGTGATATTTCCGCCTTTGTTCCCGAAGAAGTTGAAAACTTTTTGAAAAAAAAATTTGCTAAATAATTTTTCTTGTTATAATATATTAATTAATTGAGAGGATATTAAAAATGGGTATTCAAGGTAGCGGTATATATGAACTTTTAAAACACATGGAAGTCTTATTGGAAAAAAGTTTTTCAATACTTCCAAATTATTTGGTTGTTGTTAAAGTAAAGGAAATGGAAGCATTAATTGACAGAATTTATGCAAACTTGCCAACAGAAATCCAAGAGGCTCGCGGATTATTGAGAAGAAAAGACGATTTTCAACTTCAAGCACAACAAGAGGCTCAAAGAATTATTTTAGACGCTCAAAACGAGGCGAATAAACTTTTAAGCCAATCTGAAGTTCTTAGAAATGTTCAAAAAGAAGTTGAAAAAATTAAAGAACAAGTTTTAATGGAATGTGACGAACTTCGCAAAAAAGCTTTGAATGACGCTGAAAACATTCGCATTCAAGCTGTTGATGAGGCTAAAAGACTAAAAGATCAGGCGGAAATTTATGCGGAACGCACACTTGCCGATTTGGAACATAATTTGACAGAATTACAACAAGTTGTTAAAAACGGTCAAATTTACATGGAAAAATTACGTTCCGAAAATAACTCAAATTTTAATAATATCTACCCTCAAAACGAAAATAAATCTCAAGAGGGCATGGGCGATTTTGTTATAGAATAGGATACATTCGTGCAAAAATATATAAAAAAATGTAAAACTCTTGATGACACAAAAGTTTTGGCATCATCTTTTGCTGATTTAGTAAAAGATGATGGGATTTTTGTTAATCTTTACGGCGAAATCGGAGCGGGAAAAACAGCATTTGTAAAACTTGTTGCAGAAGCACTTGGCGTAAAAGAAAAAGTTACAAGCCCGAGTTTTGTAATTTTGAACGAGTATCATTCCGCAAACTTGCCTGTATATCACTTTGATTTATACAGACTTGAAAATGAGGGTGTCAAAACTATTGTTGAGGAACTTAGAGAATATACAAGGAAGTGTATTACTTTTGTTGAATGGGCGGAGTTTTCTCAGGATGAAATACCGTTTGAACATTTAAAAATAAATGTTACCTACGGCGATGACGAAGAACGTATTTATGAATTTATTCCGTATGGAGAAAAAGTCGAAAAAATAATTGGGGAGTTAAATCAGTAAAAATGAACACACTTTGTTTTGATACGTGTTTAAACAGAATGTACGTTGCGCTTGGAAATGAAACAGACGTTATATCATCAAAAATTATTGATAATACAGAAACTCATTATCATTCTGCTTTTTTAATTTCAACGATAAAAGATATTTTAAAAGAGAATAGTTTGACTCCAAATGATATAGATATTATTGCAACAAATATCGGTCCGGGGAGTTTTACGGGAATTAGAGCGTGTACGACGGTTGCGCGAATATTTGCACAGGCAAAAAACATAAAAGTTGTTGGTGTATCGTCCCTTGAAATTTTATCAAGAATTTCTTACTCAAACAAAGTTCTTGTTGCACTTGATGCAAGAAAAGACTCCGCCTACGCTGCAGGATATGAGCATGGAAAATGTATTCTTGAACCTCAAGTGATGAAAATTGAGGAATTAAAAAAACTTATTTACCAATATCAAGATATAATTTGTGATGATTATTTATCCGAACTTTTAAACCAAAAATCATATCAGGCACTTGATATAGATTTAGGTAAAATATTACTTAAATTATCATCAGAAAAAACTCCTGTTTGTTGGAGTGCCTTAGAGCCGCTATATTTACAACCACCTCCTGTTACTTTAAAAAAATAAAAATTATAATAAAACGCCCCGAATAATTTGTTCAGGGCGCTTTTATTATTAAAAATAATTTTATCTTGGGTAATCTTCTTTAAATTCCCAATTATCGTACAATAATAATGAAGTACAGCAACTACCTGATGTTTCACAATTTGCTAATTTTTGTTCACGAGTTGTACCACAGGATGTATAATTATAAGGGCAAAAATGCATATTTTTGGAGCCACATTGAGTTTCTGCCACGTTATCAGGAAAACGTAACTGAAATAACAAAGCAGAACGGCGTTGTGTTACATTGTTTATTCTACCTTGAGGAGCATAAAAAGAAATTAAAATACCATCGCTTTCGTTATTCATTCCCATAGATGAACCATCCGCAAAATATATATAAGGATTATCTCCGCCATCTTCACTTTCATCAACATATCCATCTATAATTTCCGTATATTTTAAATAAGGAGCAAGATACGTGTTAAAAAAGTTAATCAAATTAACCGAGTTTTGAGCATAATCCTGTTTGCCATTTTCAAGACGCGGCGAAGGAGGATTTATTGTCCAAGTTGAAATTTTACCGTTATCAATCTCACTCAGTTGAAGAGCCTGATTAATATTGGAATAAAACTTTTTAAATGCAGTGGTTGCTTTTCTGTCATCAAATTTTTGCATTAGTGTCGGAATAGTTAGTGCTGCGACTACGCCAATAATACCTAAAGTGATTAAGACTTCCGCAAGTGTAAAGCCATTACAAGTCATAGGATTACTACGCCGACAAGTCGGCTCGTAATGACATGAGAGGGTATCCCCTGCGTTCAATGCGGAATTGGAATGGCGTTTTTCTAACGCCCTAAAATTTTCGGAACCTAATTGCGCGTCCTCACTACCGTTGGAGCCTAACGCCCCACAATTCTGAGAACCTAAAAACGCGTCTACACTAGTGTTGAGTCCTAACGCCCCCTTATCCTCGAGAGCAAAATCGGCGC
>JAFUZZ010000142.1 GCA_017476325.1 bacterium
ATATTAGACTACTTTTGTCTATCATGTATTTGAACTTGCACACCCCATGATGGGGACCAACAGAAACAGCCTTTTTCGAATTTTTCGACTCACGTTTTTCCCAACTTACTCGATTTATTCACTCGAAAAATTCGGGCTGTGTGTGCTATCGTATTAAACAACTTTTGTCTATCATGTATTTGAACTTGCACACCCCTGATTTCAAAACCCCTAAATCTTATATTTAGAGGTTGTAATATAACTTTTTGATTAACTTTCTTTTAAATTATCAAAATGGTGTTTTAAATACATTGCAAAAAGAATTACACAGATTATAACTATTACCAAATCAAATTTATGCCAAAAATGCGATAATGCCTCTCTGTGCTCGCCAAGTTTTATTCCTACGTAAACAAGCGGGTAACTCCAAATTAACGAACCTAAAAAAGTAAATAACGTAAATTGAAGAATGTTTGCTTTCAAAATTCCCGCAGGCAATGAAATAAACGTTCTTACAACAGGTAACATACGGCAAATAAAAAAGGCAAAATTACCGTACTTTTGTTCCCATTTATCAGCCATTTCAAGGTCTTTTTTTGATATTAAAAAATATTTTCCGTACTTTTCAACAAACGGACGACCTCCAAAATATCCCAAATAATATGACGGAATTGAACCTAAAACACAGCCGAAGGCTCCTGCCCATGCTGCTTGATGTATTGTCATGTGTCCCTTGCTTACCATAAATCCCGCAAACGGTAAAATTGCTTCACTCGGCAACGGTACATTACATGACTCTATTGCCATTAAAATTGATACTCCGAACGGTCCGATTGACGATATGGTGTTTTCTATAAAATTAACTATTGGTTCTAAAATTGCATCTAGCATACTGCAACCGTCCTTTCAAAATAAAATCCGTCTTTTTTCATACGATCAAACATTTCATAAAGAGTTTCATCCTCACAAACTGCGGAAACCCTAAAGAATCCTTCGCCGTATTTTCCAAAACCGTTTCCGGGAACCAATATAATTCCTGATTTGTACATCAAATCATTTGTAAACTCTTCCGAAGTTTTATATCTTGGCGGAATTGGAAGCCATAAGTAAAATGTTGCATTCGGAATTTTAAATGTATTTGTATCCCAGCCAAGTTCTTTAAATCCGTTTATACAAATTTGTTGTTTTCTTTTAAAATCTTCATTTGATTTTTTAATGTATTCATCGCCCTCTTTTGATGTTAAGATATCAGCCGAAGCGAGTTGTAACGCTTTAAAAATTCCTGTGTCAATAGTGGATTTTTGTTTGCCAAAAAATTTAACAACATCTTTGTTTCCGCAAATCCAACCCAGTCTCCAACCGGTCATGGCATAAGGTTTTGAAAGTGTAAAGAACTCAACTGCAACATCTTTTGCACCATCAACTTGAAATACACTCGGCGGAACGTCGTTTTCACCAAAATACAAATCCGTATAAGCAGCGTCGGAAATTAAAAGAATATCGTGTTTGCGGGCAAATTCAACCGCTTTCTTCATATAGTCAAGAGTACATGTCGCACCAAGCGGATTGTTTGGATAGTTTAAAATTACGGCTTTAACTTTCTTTTCGTTGTAACCGTCTTTTAGAAGATTTTCCCAAACATCTTCTAAATCCGGCATGTAATTATTTTCCAGCGTTAAAGGCATCGGATAAGCCAATCCGCCTGAAACCTTAATCATTTCTTTGTAAGATGCATAGCCCGGATCAGGGATTAGAATAATTTCTTTTTCATCCTTGTCTGTTGTGGAATTAATCAACGCCCTGATTAAGTTTGCAATCCCCTCTTTTGCTCCGATAAGAGAAAAAATTTCACAAGTCGGATCAACATCAACTCCAAAGCGAGTTTTCATTCTTGCCGCCACAGCTTCCAAGAACCTTTTTTCGCCGCGCGGGCTGGAATATGTGTGAATATTATCAACATCCAAATATTCTTTTAGTTTGTCAATAACATATTTAGGCGGTTTTGCAACAGGCGCACCAAGTGTCAGCGAAATCGGCGTTCTGCCTTTTGCCTCCAACTCCAGTCTTATTCTTGCAACTTCCTCTCCGATTTTAAACATTATATACGTTTCAAGATTTTTTACACACTCGTTAAATAATTCTTTCATAACTTCCTCTCTTCTAACAAAAAAATTATATAACAAAAAAATATTACGGCGAAAATTCTAATAAAACAACCTCTCAGGCAATTTCTGCAATATTGGCAAATGGCATGAGAATGAGAATTTTTAATGATAATCGTGATTGTTCAAAGGATATTAGGTGTTTTTCAGTTAGTTTTGATATAAGCGGAGAAAAAACTAATCATATTATTTGTAAGGATGTTTTTGAATTTAATGTAATGAGTGACAGGGTTCTGCCGAGAGATGCCTCTGCAAGCGGAGAAGGAGAGGTCGACGGAAGATACAATTGTACCGGATACATAATCAGGAATGACAACATGGATTATCTTGATAATTACTAAACATACCAAAAGGCAAATATGTAAAGTTATGTAAAGGGTTTGAACTTTCCAAACCCTTTATTTTATTGAGTTTTAGAGTTTCGTAATAATTCATTCGGTTGATTTTGTTTCAAACACTTTTCAAGTCCTAAAAAATATGCTATAATCATAGCATAAAGAATAAGTGTATATCCTACCCATTATTTGAAAGGGAATTATGTAACAAAACTTAATAAAACTTTTAAAAAAGGGAAATTTTTTTTAATAGCATGTTTTTAAAATAGAGTAAAGGGAAATAAGGTAAAATATTGTTAGTAATCGGAGGTTGCAATGGCAATTAGTGTGAATGGAAAGAAAAAACAAGTGAAAAAGACTTTTGAAGAATTACTTCAAGATTTGAAAACAAACAATTCTGAGAAAGTACGTTATAACGCTGCAAGAATGTTTGGCGAAATGGGTGACAGAAATGCAGTTGAGCCGTTGATTGATGTTTTAAAAAATGATAAAAACGGATCAGTAAGATTGTATGCGGCAAGAGCATTGGGCGAACTTGGTGATTCAAGAGCAACAATCCACTTGATTGATTCATTAAGAAACGACAGAAACGTTGATGTAAGAGTTCGTGCTGCGAGAGCACTCGGTAAACTTGGCGGTGAAATTGTTGTTGAACCTCTAGTTGAAGCATTGAACGATGAAAACCCTCAAGTTTGTATCACTTCAACGGATGCTTTAATTGAAATTGGTGATGTTGCAACAGATGCTTTAATGGAGTCTTTGGATCATGAAAAAGTTAACGTAAGATGTGATGCAACAAGAGCTTTGGGCGAAATCGGAAACAAAAAAGCAGTAGATAAAATCATCAACATGCTTTATGATGAATGGGTTAACGTTAGAATTTATGCGGTAACCTCTTTAGGAAAATTAAACGATATTAAAGCAGTTCCTGCATTGATTGAAGTTATGAAAAATGCTGATGAAAACGAACTTGTAAGAGCCGGTGCGGCAGCAGCATTGGGTGTTCTTCGTGATACAAGAGCATTACTTCCTTTAAGAGAATTGATTATGGAAGCTGAAGAACTTGGCGAACTTGAAGATACAGCATTAAAATCTTTCAAAAAGATTATGGCTGCAAACTGGCAATCAATTCCGGGAGCAACTTTGCAACAAAAGAAAACTCCTGCTATGGCATAGAGAATATCAAATTTCTACAGTAAACGAGGATGATTAAAAATCATCCTCGTTTTATTTTACTTTGTATTCTTTTTTTATATTCTTTTATTTATTTTGTTTTTCTATTTCAAGAGCCATTCTCTAATTCTGTCTGCGATATAGTCAAACCCTTGGATTTCTCCTAAATTTTTTGGCTCAAGTTTTTTACCGTATATTAACACGGGAACATGTTCTCTTGTATGGTCTGTTCCGGGTACTGTAGGGTCACAGCCATGGTCTGCTGTAATGATCAGAATATCATCGTCAGTCATTGCTTTCATAATAGGTGTCAAATATCTGTCAACTTCTTCGATTGCTTTTCCGTAGCCGAGAGCATCGTTCCTGTGACCGAATAACATGTCTGTATCAACAAGGTTTGTAAAAATAAACGATTTGTCAGGGTTTTTAACGTCTGCTATTTGAATTTTATCCAAATCTAATGTTCCGTTAATTGCCTGTAATGTTAATTCCAATCCCTCTTTGTTAGAACCTGTATGAATTGCGTGTGTTACACCTTTTTTACAGAAAATATCTTCAATTTTTCCAATCGCAATAACTGAGCCGTTATTGTTTTGAACATCATTCAGAACAGTGTCTGCGAACGGTTCAAGAACATAGTCGCGTCTGTCTTTACCTATTCTTGTCGGTTTTCCGTCAACAACATGGTACGGTCTTGCAATTACGCGAGAAACATTTATTCCCATATCATCAAACATTTTTCTTGCAATTCTGCACCATTCATACAAAGTTTCCAACGGAATTACATCAATATCAACCGCGATTTGATAAACGCTGTCTGCGCTTGTGTAAATAATAGGAAATTTTGTTTTGTGATGTTCTTCGTTGTATTGTTCAATAATTACCGTACCGCTTGCCGCAATGTTTGCAAGAACTCCTCCGCAATTTGTAAGTTTTACAAAGTTGTCAATGACTTCTTGCGGAAAACCTGTGTTTGTAAAGGTTTGGAATGCTTTAGGCAAAACGAGTCCAGCAATTTCCCAGTGACCTGTTGTAGTGTCTTTTCCGTTTGATTTTTCAATCATTGTCCCGTATTGAGCGTTTGGCGCACTTTCTTTTGCTATTCCCTCGTATTCTCCAAGGTTTCCGAGTCCCATTTTTTCCATGTTCGGAACTTTTAAACCTCCGCAGGCATGGGCTACATTTTTTAATGTGTTACATTCAGGAATGTCTCCAAATTTTTCACAGTCCGGCATTGCTCCGTTGCCCATTGAGTCTACTACCATTACAATTACTCTTTTCATATATAAAACCTCCTAAAAATTGAAATATTATTGTTTTTATGATTTACTTATATTAACAGTAATATATTAGTAAAAAGGAATTTATAATGCAAGCACGCAGAGCAGCGAGAGAATTGGCGCTAATTTTGTTCTCTCAATTAAACGAAAAATTTGAATCTTGTAACAATGAAAACTTTGATGATTTGGTTTTAAAGTCTGTCAGAATTTTGGTTAACAGTTCTAATGATGATTTGAAAGTCGCATTGACGGGATTAATGAGAATAAAAGACAGTATACAAAGTTATCAGGCAAAGCATGAGACAAATTTAAACAGACCTATCGGAGCATCCGATATTCCGGTTGCATTGCCGATGACAAACGAAATTTTGGAAAATATAGACACGGTTTTTGATGTTTCCGACAAGGCGCTTTTGGCTTTAAGTATTGCCGAAATTGCGACTTTGGAATCTAATGACGAGGTTAAAGATTACGCTGTTAAGATAGCACAAACTTTCAAGGAGCATAAACCCGTTATTGACGAACAAATCCAAAAATGTTCTACAGGATGGGATATTAACAGAATGTTCAAAATGGACAGAGACATTTTGAGAATTGCTATCACGGAACTTTTATATATTGATGAAACCCCTATGAAAGTTTCTGTTGATGAGGCTGTTGAACTTGCCAAAAAATATTCGACGGATGAAAGTTCATCGTTTATTAACGGAATTTTATCAAAAGTTATCCTTGAAAACGGAGTAAAATAGATGTTTGATTTTTTTAAACGTAAAGAGGAAGAAAGCCCGTCTCAAGATGATATTAATAAACAAGAGGTGCAAAATTCAGACTCAAAAAATATTTTTTCAATAGGTTTTGAGGCTTTAAAAAAAGTTGTTTCAAAAACGGTTTTTGTAGATAGTGTAGCACAATCGGTTCAGGATGAAGAAGAGTTTTCGGAATTTGTGCTTGAAGATATGGAAGATTTGTTAATTAGTGCTGATTTGGGTGTAAATTACACATGTGAATTGGTTGATAATTTGCGCGGGCAGGATAAGATTAAACCGTCAGCGGTAAAAGAATATTTGCGCGGAGAGTTTGAAAAAACTTTGTCTGAGGCAGGTTCTAACAAATTAAATTACAAAGAAAACCAACTTAACATTTATTTTATAGTCGGCGTAAACGGAGCGGGTAAAACAACTTTAATCGGAAAACTGGCAAACAGATTCAGAATTATGGGCAAGAGGGTTTTAGTTGCTGCGGGAGACACCTTCAGAGCGGCTGCGGAGGAGCAGCTTGACATTTGGTCAAAACGTGCGGGGGCGGATATTGTAAGACGAGACAAGGCTGACGCGGCATCCGTTGTTTATGAAGCGATAGAAAAGGCAAAAAATGAAAATTACGATGTGATACTTGTCGATACGGCAGGGCGGTTGCAAAACAAATTTAACCTTATGGAAGAATTATCAAAGATTAAGGGAGTTATTGATAAACAAGCCCCTGAGAGTTTGAGCGAGAGCATGCTCGTATTGGATGCAAACACAGGTCAAAACGGTTTACAGCAAGCAAAAGTTTTTATGGAATGTGTAAAAGTTACCTCAGTTGCTTTGACAAAACTTGACGGGTCGGCAAAAGGAGCGATAATTCTTGCGATAGCAAAAGAATTTGGTTTGCCGGTGAAATTGATTGGTGTCGGAGAAAAAATTGATGATTTGAAAGATTTTTCAAGTACCGATTTTATAAATGCATTGTTCGGGTCACAGAATTAGCACAAGGGGTTGAAAATTTTTGAAACATGGGTTATAGTGATAATGTTAATATAAAAAACGGAGGTTAAAAACATGAAAAA
>JAFUZZ010000143.1 GCA_017476325.1 bacterium
CATCGCGAGGCTGAACGTATGTGAATGCCGTCGCGATCCTATGTCATAAGATTGCGACGTCGTGCTGACGCACTCCTCGCAATGACATGGTAGAATATGTTGCGCATCCAATGTGGACTCTAAATGACAGGTTTTTGACGCGTCGGTAAAATTTTCAAGACCTAAAACCGCGTCTTTGCTAAGATTGGAACCTAACGCCCCACAATTCTGAGAACCTAAAAGCGCGTCCTCACTATATTTGGAACCTAACGCCCCCTTATCCTCGAGAGCAAAATTCGCTCCCTGACTACTTTTAAGGCTTATGCCCCCCCCCCCCTACTCGGGTTAATGAATTTTTCATGAGTAACCTCCGTTTTTTATATTAACATTCTTATTATAACCCATGTTTCAAAAATATCAAGTGTATGTACTCAAAATCGGTTCGGGTTTATATAAAATTTTACATTTCTTATAAATTTAAGGTCTACATGTAGAAAAAATTTTTTTTAGATGTATCATTATTAAAAAGATAGTTTTGAAGTATACACGCTATGTCACTAATTGAAAAAGATAACGCATTATCAGATAAAATTTTAAAACCTGATTTTAACCAAAAAGCGGGCAGAGAGTTACTTGCGTTCTATTTGCAAAGCAAATTTAAACAAATCCTCGCCTTTGATAATAAATGCGAACACCCGATTTTCTTGGAAATCTCGTCTGACTTTATTCCCAAGTTTACGAAAAGGTTGATTAACAATCCTAACAAACGCATTCTTATAGGAATTACAGGGGAGTCTGCCTGCGGAAAAACGACTATTTGTAAAGAAATTAAGAAACATATTACCAATCTAAATCTTCCGATATCTGTTGTAACGGGAGATTGTTATTTTAAAGATATTTCCGATTTGGTTAAAGAACATGGCGGGTTTGATAATTTGGTTGCATCAGGATACGAAGTTGATGCTCCGTCTAATTTCCAACTGGAACTTTTAAAATCAGATTTGGAAAAATTGGCAAACGGCGAAGATGTCAAAACCCCGCAATATATTCCTAACGGAACCGGCGTTTGTATTCCCGAATCAATCCCCGTACAATCTCAAAAAATAATCATCGTTGAGGGTATGGCTACAATGTACGGCGAAGTTAAAGATTTGTTTGATATCAAAATCTTTATCAAAGCATCTGACGAAAACCGCAAAAAAAGATTTTTAGAGCGCGCCGGAGAACGAAACCAAAGTATCGAAAATGCACTCAAATACTGGGAGTTTGTTCAGGTCTCAGGCGACAAATACGTGAAACCTTGTAAAAAAGAAGCCGACCTTGTTATCTCCGGCAGTGCAAATCTTGAGTATTTCTCTCAAATCGTAGAATATATTTATACCATTACTAATAATTTTCAGTAATTACGATATCTACGGGAACGTCAAAATCCTCCGTCGGAATAGTATCAAAAACAAACTGTTCGGATATAGGAACTATGGAAATACCGTTAAAATCCTTTAGCAATCTGTCAAAATACCCCTTTCCGTATCCGAGTCTGTTATTGTCCAAATCAACACACAGTGCCGGTACAAATATTAAGTCTATATCATCCGGTTCAGCAGGCGTTGTCTGTGGTTCTTTTGTATTAAAATCAGATATTTCAAGTTTATTTGTCTGAGAAAAAGGACAAATTAACAGATTATCCCCGTCTATTTTTGGCAGAAAGAAATTTTTTTTGTCATTCAATAAATTTAAAAGATTTATTTCATATTTCATCGGATAAAACAACATTACGTTCTGTGCGGTTTTGTATGCAGCAAGACGTCTTATGTTCTCAACAATTTGTCCGCTTATTTCTTCAGTGTTAATGGTTTTGCGTTTAGCAATAATTTTTTCTCTAAGTTCTTGTTTATTCATTTCGTTCCAATTCTTTTTTAATGTTTTTTACAGGATATGAGATTTTATCTTCGTTGTCAATAAGAATTTGTAAAAAGTTTTTATACTGTTCTATATCGCCCATTTGCTTGAACACTTGAGCCAGGATGTAGTAATAATCGTAGTTGTATTCGTTTTGGGCAATAAGATTTTGCAAAAAATCAATGGCATCACCGTAATTTCCGAGCATAAGATATATTTTGGCAAGAATTTCACAGGCTTTTATATCGTTCATATTGTATTGTATTGTCAGTTGAAGATTTTCGATTGCACTGTCAAAATCTCCCTGCTCATAATAGATTGACGCAATGTTAAAATAAGCCCAACTGTAATCCTGACGAATTTTAATAACTTCCTGAAATTCGTTGAGCGCAAAATCATTTTGTCCCAATTCTTTGTATATGTTTCCCAAATAAAAATGAGCAAGGTAATCTTGATTATTCAAACTGATTGTTTTGTAAAAATTTTCTGCCGCTTCATCGTAATTTTTCTGCTTAAACTGACAAAAAGCAAGATTGAAAAAAGTGTTGGAATCATTTTCATCACTTGCTGCGACAATATTAAAATTTTCTATTGCCTCGTCGTATTCTTCAGCCTCAATGCAAACCATTCCGAGATTATAGTAATAATCAGGTTCGGAAGGATTTTTTGCAATCGCCTCCTGATATGCAGATTTAGCGAGTTTTAAATTTTTGTTTTTTTCGTAAGCTATACCTAAATTATAGTAACTGTCAGCATCATCGGGATAAATATTTGCAAGGTACAAAAATTGTCTGAGAGCATCTTCGTTAAAGCCGTTGTCAAGCAAAAGCGTCGCAAGCCTTCTGCGGGCTTGCAAATTGGAGGAATCTTCTCTCAAGATTTGTTGTAATTCTTCTATTTCGCTTAGTACATCCATTTTTAACCTATTATATTCTCAAGGTTTTGCCAGTTAAATTTTTTCTCATTTGCCTGTTCAAACAGGTTCTTTGTATTTATTTGTTTTAAAGCTTCAAAAGCCTTGTCAAAATTATCATCGGCTCTCATATTTAAACATGGAATTTTAAATTCCTCCGCAAATTTTTCAACTTTCATATCATAAGATATTGCAAGAGTTTTTATTCCGTATCTTACCGCGGTCAAAACAGCATGAAATCTCATTGCAACCATATATTCAAGTTTTGAAATATGTTCAATTATTTCTAAAGGTGTTTTTCCGCAAATAATCTCATATTTAATTTCGTTTTCGCTTAAAAATTCTCCGAACTTTTTGCACACCTCAAGGTCTAAGGTATCTTGAAAAGAATAGAGTTCTATTTTTTCATTTTTAAAATTATTACAAATATATTGAGCAAGTTTTTTTAAATAATTTATATTAAGAGTTTTTGTATGTCGCAGTTGGACCCCGACAATTCCTTGCGGATTTGCATCAGGCAGAGGAATATCAAAAAACGGATCACACACAAGGTCGGATTTTATTCCCCATTTTTTGAGCAAGTAGTGGCTTTTTTTATCACGAACACTGACATAAGTACATCTTTTGATAGTGTTTTTAACCCAAAAAGCACCGCGTTTATTTTTAAACGGTCCGAGTCCCTGAGCAAAAATAATAACTTTCTTTCTGCTCAACAAGGCCAGATTTAAAAGCAAAAGATAGTAAACAAGGCTTTTTAGGCTGGTTACATCCTGTAACAAACTACCTCCGCCGGAAATAAAAATGTTACATTTCAAAATGTTCCAAACAACTTTTAATATATTAAAAGAACGAATGGAGTCTACGTCATAATTTTTTGATGTTTTTTGCGGATTTGATGATAACACCGTTATGTTACAGTTTGATTTTTTCAGTTTTGTAACAAGAGTTTGTAAAATAGCCTCGTCGCCGAAGTTGTCAAACCCGTAATAACCTGATATTAAAATATTTTTTTTGTTAGATTTTTTCAAATTCCGAATAAACCTCTTCTTTATAAGGAATGGATTTAATTGCGCCCATACCCCCAGCCTGAACGGAGGCAACCACAGAAGCCAGTTGTGTTGCTTTAACAGCGGTAAAACCTGAGGTTAATGCGTGCAAAAATCCCCCGTTAAAAGCATCTCCGCATGACGTTGTATCTACTATTTCGTTAAGATTCAGCATTTTTGAGAAAGAAATATCCCCCGCATAACCGGTGTAATAACCTCTATTTTGAGTAGATTTAATAATAACTGTTTGAATACCCATGTCCCAAAAATGTTTAATACATTTTTCGATTGATTCAAAATCAAAAAGCGTTACCATATCGTTATTGTCATTCATAAACAATATATCGAGGTTTTGACTTATATCGTCAAAAAACTCTCGCGCCTCTTCAACCGAAACAATTAACGGCGAAAAATTAGGATCATAAGCGGTAATTAAGCCGTTCAATTTTGCAAGGTCAAACGATTTTTTAACAACTTCTCTGACAGAAAGCGATAAAGATTGTGTAATCCCTGTTGAGTAAAAACATTTTGCGTTCTTAATATATTCTTCATCAATATCGTCAACAGACAATTTTGTTGCTGCCGTTTTTTTTCGGTAATACGAAAATTCTTTGCCCGTTTCGTTTGTTCTTGCAAGCAGATACAATCCGTTATATCCGTCCGAACACGACACTTGCGATATATTCAGACCTTCATTTTCCCAAGAGTTAAGCAAATACTCTTTAAAATAATCATTTCCCAATTTTGTTATATATCCGACTTTTGAACCGAGTCGTTTTGCGGCAATAGCCGTGGCAAGCGAATCCCCTCCGTAGTATTTGTTAAAAGTCTCACTACGGCTTAAACTAATCTCGCTTGAAAGTTCAATCAACCCCTCACCAAGAGCGACAATATCGAGTTTTTCGCTAACCAAGGTTCAAATCCCCTATTTTTCTGACAACATCTTTTGCTTTTTTAGTAATTTCATCAAGCGTTGAGTCCTCGTAAAACCCTCTGCCGACTCCGACAGCAAAAGCACCGGCTTTAAGATAATCACACACTTCGTAAAGTGCAATTCCTCCTGACGGCACGATATTTAAAAACGGCATAGGTCTTAACAAATCTTCAATATAAACCTTACCGCCCAAAGCACTTGCAGGAAAAACTTTCATCAAAGGGACTCTTGTTTTCCAAGCCGTATATGCTTCGTTTGATGTCGTTACGCTCGCAATGAGAGGAACCTTTTTATCTTTTGTTATTTTAACCATGTTCATCTGAAATACCGGAGAAGAAATGATTTTTGCTCCCGCACTTAAAGATTCGACGGCCTGTTCTTCGGTAATTATTCCGCCTGCAACTACTGTCGCAAAGCCGGAAACCTCTTCTATAGCGTCACAGACGAAGTCATTTTCAAGCGTAATTTCTAAAATATTTATGCCCCCCGCAACCAAAGCCTTTGCCATGTTTACGACTTTATCAGGGTTATCGTCTCTTATAATCGGATAAATTTTTTGTTTTCCTATTTGTTTAATTAAATATTCTTGCATATAGACTTTCTCTTTTTTTTCTTTATTATATCATAAGTATATGAGAATCATAAAAAAAATCAAATCTTTTTTAATTTTTATTTCGGTAGTAACACTATTTTTTGTTATTTACTTCATTTCATCGACATTTTTTGAACCTAAAGCGTACAACTTTTTCGTTCAAAATTTCTCTGCATCGAAAGTCGGTTCCGAGGATATTGTTCTCATTGTAATTGATGACAAATCTTTGTCCAAAATCCGCTGGCCTTGGAAACGTGAACTTTACGGGCAGATATTTAATTTCTTGAATGAATATTCAAGAACAAACGTAATCGGTTTTGATGCTATTTTTAGGGTAAAAGATAATGAGAACGAAAATTCCGATATAAGATTTTACAACGACATAAAGAAAATCCGAAATTTGGTCGTAGGTTTTGCGCTTTCCATAGAACCGACAAAGGATACCGCTTACAACAAAAAATTTAATAATAAGTTTGGTGTTCAATATTCTGATGAACGGGATAAAAAATACAAATCACCTTACAAATCATTGTCTGTATATCCCGAACAATATTTTAATGCCGTACAATATGCAGGTTCTGTTATGACAACGCCTGACATGGACGGTTACATCAGGGCGGTTGATCAGTTGGTTAACTATGACGGGAATTTGTATCCGTCATTGTCTTTAAGAATTTACGGATACCTCAATCCGAGTGTAAATTTAAAAATTAAAGATAAAACCGTTACAACTAACATGACACCTTTAAAAATACCTGTTTATTCAAAAAACAAGGGCGTGTTTAATAATATAAGATATTACAGGCATTTACCAAATTCGGAATATTCTCACAAAACTTTTTCCGCAATAGATGTTATAGAATCTTATGAAGCTTTAAAACAGGGCAAAGAACCTATAATTTCTCCGCATGAATTTGATAACAAAATAGTCTTCGTCGGAGCAAACGCAAAAGCAATCGCAGTAAACCTTAACGACGTTAAGAAAACTCCAATGAGTGACAATTATCCCGGAGTGGATATTCAGGCAACAAATTTAGATAATATTTTGCACAACGAATTTATAACACTTTCAAGTTTTAATCAGGATATTATAACCTTAATTATTTTGCTTGGTGCGACATTCCTGATTATAAAATATTCGTCGTTGTTTGTTTCTATTTCGTCTGTTGCCGCAATTTCCGTATTGTATTTGATTTTGTCGGCAGTGTGTTATCGTTTTGGTTTTGCAGTCAGCGTAATAACTCCGCTTACCATGCAAATTGTCATGATGACCGTTGCGTATTCTTACAGATTTATTCTTGAGGGCAGAAACAAAGAAAAAATTAAAAATGCAATGGGAAAATACATCTCCACCGACGTTATGGAAAATGTTGTTAAAAATATTGACGATGTAAAACTCGGTGGAAAGCGTGCGGAAGTAACAATTCTTTTTGCCGATATAAGAGGATTTACTTCGATGTCAGAAAAAATTTCCGCAGAAGAAGTTTCCATGATATTAAACGAATACTTTTCGGCGGTAGAACCGATTATCACGAAATATAACGGTGTAATCAATAAGTTTATCGGAGATGCCGTTATGGCTATTTTCGGAGAGCCTATTCAAGATAAAAACCACGTCTCAAACGCGGTTAAGTGTGCAAATGAAATGCTAAAAGAAGTTGCAAAACTTCGTGAAAAATGGATTGACGAGGGTAAACCGAAAATCGAAATCGGAATAGGTATAAATACGGGTGAAGCCTTTGTAGGAAATATAGGTTCCGAAAAAAGACTCGAATACACCGTAATCGGGGATGTCGTTAACCTTGCAAGCCGTATCGAAAGTTATAATAAAGTTTACAGAACTAACTTCCTTATTAGTTCTTCTACGTACGAAAAGGTTAGAAACATAGCCGATGTAATTAAAATATCAGATGTTTCAATAAGAGGTAAAGAGAAGAAACTCGATATTTATGAAGTATTGCGTTTAATTTCTTGATGTGGTAGGATTTTTAAAAACAAGGAGAGAGCAAATGGGTATATTTTTTAACAAAGAAAAATCAGATAAAGACATTATTAAAGAAGCTTTAAAAGTCTTGCACAAAAAGAATTTAGCGCTTATTATTCATTCAAACAGTTTTCCGTCATTGTGCAGTGAAGATACGGGGTTTGGAACGGCAAACTCTCAAGCCGGCAAAAATTTGATTGATTATGTTTCCGGCGTGTTTAATATGCTACAGTTCGGACCTGCGGGGAAAACAAAATCTTGCGATGCTTCTCCTTACACAAGCACGGTTTTTTCTCTTAATCCTTTGTCCATTGATTTAAAAGATTTAACCTCCGCATATTGGGGAAATATTTTGTCGGAGTCAACTTACAGACAGATAGTGGACGAAAATCAAAAACAAAATTCGGGAAAAACAAACTACTCATATATCTACAGAGTACAAGAAAATGCCTTGCACGAAGCTTTTGACAACTTCTATGAAAAAGCACCGAAATCTTTGCAAAAGAAATTTAAAGATTTTAAAAAAGATAACGCTTATTGGCTTAGCAATGATGCTCTTTATGAGGCATTGAGTCTTGAAAACGGAAACGATTACTGGCCTTTGTGGAAAAATAAAACGGACAAATATTTGCTAAATCCGCAATCTAACGAAGACAGAATGCTTTTTGGAGACAGAATTAAAGAAATTGAAAAAAAATACGCAAAAGAAATAGATTTTTATTGCTTCTGTCAATTTGTTGCGGCAAGACAAGCAAAGATGACAAGACGCTATGCAAGAGAAAAAGGAATTAAACTTATCGCAGACAGACAGGTAGCATTCTCGGATAGAGATACTTGGGCATATCAGGAAATGTTTATGGACGGATGGTGTCTGGGCTGCCCTCCTGATTATTTTTCAAAAGACGGACAGGCATGGGGGTTCCCTGTACTTGCTCCCGAAAAATTGTTTAAGCCTGACGGAAGTCTTGCCAAGGGCGGAAGATTTTTGAAATCTATTTTTCAAAAAATGTTCAAAGAAAATACCGGTGGCATAAGAATTGACCACATTGTCGGTTTGATTGACCCTTGGGTGTATAAAAAAGGACATAAACCAACCGTTGATGAAGGGGCGGGAAGATTGTATTCTTCTCCTGACAATGAAGATTTGGCAGGCTATGCAATTCCGTCAAAGGAAGATTTGAACGAGGAAGTTAAACCTGACAGCGAACTTAGAGTTGAAAATCTTACTGAAGAACAAATTAAAGAGTATGCTAAAACCATTGAGAAAATACTCATTGCGGCGGCAGAAGAAGAGGGACTGAATAAGGAAGATATAATTTTTGAAGATTTGGGAACACTGACAAACCCTGTTGCAGAAGTCATGAAAGCGTACGGTTTGCTTGGGATGAGATTGACTCAGTTTGTTGACCCTGAAAAAGAAAAACACGTATATCGAGGAAAAAATATTCCTAAAAAATGTTGGGCAATGACAGGTTCACACGATAACAAACCTATTGCAATGTGGGCTAAAAAACTTGTTAATACACATGAGGGTTATTTGCATGCCAAGAATTTGGTTGAAGATGTTTATCCGAATGCCAAAAATAAAGATGATTTGATTGTCAGAATGACTAACGATTACAAGTTTTTAATGCTTACAAAATTTGCGGAACTGTTTACAAGCGACGCTGAAAATATCCAAATTTTCTTTACTGATTACTTTGGTATTGAAGATGTTTACAATTCACCAGGAACATCGGGTGATAAAAACTGGAGTTTAAGACTGCCGAATAACTTTGAAGATGTCTACAATAAAAATCTGAAAGACGGTTTGGCATTTAATTTACCGCTTGTATTAAAAATTGCGTTAGAATCAAAAGATGAGAAATTCCAAAAACGCAACAAACGTTTAATAGAAGACTTACAGGCAATAATAGATAAACAATGAAAAAATTTGCAGTTATGGTTGCAATGCTTATATTTACTATAAACTCGGCATTTGCGACGGGTACGGAAGCACTGTTACTTTATAATAAAGGATTGGATTATTATAAAATAGGGCTTTATGATGAGGCGATATCTTATTTCAAGCGTTCCATCGAGGCAGACCCTGATTTTACGGACGCGTATTTTAACCTTGGCAGTGTCCATGAGTTTTTACAACAGTATGACGAGGCACTTGCCGTATTTAGACAGGTTGTTGTCAGAAACCCCGAGGATTACGATTCCGTTTATCATGCCGCATGGTTAAGTTATAAACTCGGCGAAGAAGATAAAGCAAGAATGTATTTGACGTTAATTCCATCAACCTCAGATCGTGCCGCAGATGCGCGGAAATTATATGCAATGATGGGTGAGTCTCCTAAGTTTAAAGAAGATATCAAAAAAGAACAGCCAAAAGCGAAACAAAATGATATTTTTGACAATATAGCATCGCCTACGGGAATTGCGGTTGACAATGACGGAAACATTTATGTGGCTCAGTTTGGGGCAAATTCTATAACAAAAATAACTCCTGACGGTAAAAAAATACTATATATTAAAAACCCGAAAATTAACGGGCCGATAGGTATTGCGTTTGACAAGTCCGGCAATTTGTATATTGCAAACTACAACGATGATAACGTTTTGAAAGTATCTTCCGGCGGGGCGATAAGTGTTTTATTGAGCAAAATTAGCAAACCCTACGGCTTGACTATAAAAGACGGCACATTGTACGTTTCACTTCAGGGTTCCGGTTCTGTTATTAAGTATAAATTGTAACAATTTGTAAATAGATAGTAACACGAAATTAAAAACATAAGACTTTTGTCCTTTCTTTTTATTGCTAAAATTTTGACTTGTCAAATTTTTAATATAGTAAAATTTCCGATTGATACATGTTTTTTTTTGATTTAATATGTAAGTGTGTATTTTTAAAACCGAGGTGACAAATTATGTGGGATTATTCGGAAAAAGTTATTGAATTATACAAAAATCCAAAAAATGTCGGCAAAATTGACGATGCGGATGCTATTGGCGAAGCAGGCTCAATATCTTGCGGTGACGCGCTGAAACTTTATTTAAAAATCAAAGACGGAATTGTAATTGATGCCAAATTTCAAACCTTTGGCTGCGGTTCCGCTGTCGCTGCATCAAGTATTTTAACCGAAATGGTTATAGGTAAAACCATTGACGAAGTAAAGCAAATTACCAATAAAGATATTATTGAAGAACTTGGCGGGCTTCCTCCCGAAAAAATGCACTGCTCTGTTATGGGCTATGAGGCTCTTGAAGATGCTTTGGGCAAATATCTTAATGAGGATTTAACACAAAAAAATTCTAAATTGGTTTGTAATTGTTTTCAAGTTACTGAGGCTCAAATTATTGAGGCTATTAAAGAAAACGGGCTTAAAACTTTGGAAGAAGTTACAAACTATACTAAAGCCGGCGGTGCTTGCGGTCACTGTAAAGGTGCAATTCAGGCGATTTTAGATTCAACTTTAGGTACCAAAAAAGACGAACCTAAAAAAGAATTGACCCATACTCAAAAAATTATCAAAATTAATAATATTCTTGAAAATCAAATTGCTCCGGAGTTGCGCAAAGACGGTGGAGATATTGAGTTTATTGATTTGGTTGATAACAAGGTTTATGTTAATCTTAAAGGCTGCTGTTCAAAATGTAAAAATTCTGTTTTAACCTTGAAAAACTTCGTTGAACAAACCTTGAAAGATGCAATTAGCGAAGATATTGAAGTTATAAATAAAGAAGAAGATTAAAATGAAAAAAGGACCTTTTTTAGATAGAACATGGATGGGACAAAATTCGGATTACGAAACATCCGACATCGTTATGATGGGATTGCCTTTTGACGGTACTGTTTCGTACCGTTCAGGTTCGAGATTTGCTCCTGAACTTATAAGGCTTGCAAGTTGGGGACTTGAAACATATTCTCCTTATTTTAATGCCTCTTTAGAAGAGGCTAATTTCCATGACATCGGAGATTTGGAATTTCCGCTTGGAAACACTTACAAATCTTTAGAAATGATTGAAAGAAATGTTGATGCAATTTATCACGATAAAAAACGATTCTTTGGTATAGGAGGAGAACACCTTGTTACATTGCCTGTAATTAAGGCTCTTTCAAAGCATTATAAAGATTTTATGATAATTCACTTCGATGCTCATACAGATTTGAGAAAAGAATATTTGTCCGAGGAGATGTCTCATTCTGCGGTAATTTATCATTGTGCAAAAATAATAGGATTTAATAATATTAAACAAATCGGTATTCGTTCGGGGATGAAAGAAGAATTTGACCTTATGAAAAAACATAAAACAAGGCTGGATTTTCCCGAACAATTAAAACAATTTAAAAATAAAAATATCTATGTAACTGTGGATTTAGATATTTTAGATCCGAGCCTTATGTCAGGAACGGGAACTCCGGAGGCAGGAGGTTTTACTTTTAATGAACTTATGGAGTGGTTTGAACCTTTGCAAGAATTAAATATTATTGGCGCAGATGTGGTTGAACTTGCTCCGCATTATGATAACAGCGGGGTTTCTACAGCCGTTGCGTCCAAGGTTATCAGAGAATTGTTAATTTGTATGAAAAAGAATAAATAATGAATGTTTTAAATAGAATAAATGAATTAAAAGAACAAATAAACAGGGCAAATCACCTCTATTATGTAGAGGAAAACCCGTCTTTAAGCGATTTTGAGTATGATGAATTGTTTCGGGAATTACAAAAACTCGAAAGCGAAAATCCGCTGCTGGTTACTCCCGATAGCCCAACACAGCGAGTAGGGGCAATAAGTTCTTCTTTCGAACCGCATAAACATAAGTACAGACTCTACAGTCTTGATAATTCCAATAATTACGATGATTTAAAAAAATGGTATGAAAGAGTTGTAAAAGAAATCGGGCATGATGTTGAGTTGGTCTGTGAATTAAAAATTGACGGGCTTGCCATTGCGCTAAGTTACGAAAAGAGTTTGTTTTCCATTGGTGTAACGCGGGGGGACGGTATCGTCGGGGAAACAATCACCAATAACTTAAAAACTATTAAAGCAATTCCGCTTAAAATAAGTGATGAATATCCTGCCCTTGAAGTCAGAGGCGAAATTTACATGCCAAAAACTTCTTTTGAAAATTTAAATAAACGCAATAAACTTAATAATGAGAAAATTTTTGCAAATCCCCGAAATGCGGCAAGCGGTTCTTTACGTCAAATGGATGCTGCAATTACTGCCCAAAGAGATTTATCAATGTTTTGCTACGGCATTATTGTCGATGATAGTTCTATAAAAACGCATTACGACGGGATGATGTTACTAAAAAAACTCGGATTTAAAATTAATCCGAATATTGAAAAAGTTAGTAATATTGAGGATGCCATTAAATATTGTCAAAAATGGGAGACGGAAAGATTTAACCTTAATTATGCAACGGATGGAATTGTAATAAAAGTTAATAATCTTGAACATCAACAAGAGCTCGGATTTACATCGCGTGTTCCAAAATGGGCTACAGCCTTTAAATTCCCACCCGAGGTTGCAAGAACAAAACTTATTGATGTAAATTTCAGTGTTGGTAAAACCGGAGCAATAACGCCTATTGCAAATTTGGAGCCGGTTCAACTTGGCGGAAGTACCGTTGCAAGAGCAAGTTTATACAATTTTGATGAAATTGAACGACTTGATTTAAGATATGGAGATTATGTTTTTATTAAAAAAGCGGCAGAGATTATTCCAAAAGTAATTAAGGTCGACGAAAATTCAAGAGAGGAAAAAACAGAATTAATTACAGCTCCGAAAGTTTGTCCCGTTTGCGGAACTCCACTTGAAGTAAGAGAGGGTTTCGTTAATTTGTACTGTCCCAATACAGCTTTTTGTCCTGCACAAATTAAAGCAAGGCTTGAATATTGGGTTTCAAAAGGGGCTATGGATATAGATTTTATCGGGCCGGGATTAATAGAGCAGCTTTACGACTACGATTTATTAAAATCTCCCGCAGATTTTTATAAATTAACTCTATTTGATTTAATGCGTTTGGACGGTATAAGGGAAAAGTCCGCAAATAATATTTTGAAAGCTTTAGAGGAAAGCAAAACAAAACCTTTAGAAAAATTTATTAACGCCCTTTCAATTTCTTTGGTCGGAAAAGAAACGGCAATTTTATTGGCAAATCACTTTCTTTCTATAGACAGATTGCGCAATGCAACTATTGAGGAATTGTTGTCTGTTGAAAAAGTCGGTGACATAATAGCTTATTCAATATATGAATATTTTCATAACGAGAACGCAATTAAATTTTTAGATGAATTGGCGGAACTTGGCGTTGTTCCTCCGGAAAAAACGAAACCAAGTGAGAATGCTATTTTTAACGGAAAAATATTTGTCTTAACCGGAACCTTGTCCACTATGTCAAGACAGGAAGCATCCGATAAAATTCAACAACTCGGAGGAAAAGTTTCATCCGCTGTAAGTTCAAAGACATCTTACGTTATTGCAGGAGAAAATGCAGGTTCAAAGTTGTCGAAAGCGAAAAATTTAGGTGTTATAATATTAATGGAAGAAGAATTCTTAAAAATGTGTGAGGAAAAATCATGAAAAAGAAAGTTATACAAATAAACGGATTTAGCGGAATATTAATGATGGTGTTCATTGTTACATGTTTAATTGCCGGTTTTATAGGTTTTCCGTCTCTTGTATGTATGTTGGTTTGGAATTATTTTGCCGCAAAATTTATGTTTAATACGATTACATTCATAGGCGGGCTTTTGCTTTGGGGAATGACTGCTGTAAGTTTTCTTATTTTTAATAAAAAAAATCTTATTGTTTCTTTTGGTATACCGAGCAATATGTCAAAAGAAGAAATCTCGGAACTTTTCAGACGCGCTGAAACCGAAAACCCGGAAGAAGTTTTGCGGGAATTGGAAAACAGACATTCTGAAAAATAAGAAACGTTATTATTTTATTGACGGAAACAAATAGATGTATCCGTCTTTTGTTCGCCAATTCAGCCAGCCTATTTTTTGAGAGTGGTCGATGTCATAAATTATTGCAAGCAGCCAATTTCCGCTTACACTCGTAAGTTTTATTGCTTTGGCAAGAGTTACGGAGGCTATCATTTTTGATGTTTCATCAGGCGAACCATATAAATTTTTAGAGGATTCAGGGGTTCCTTTTAAATACATAAGTCCGTATTTTCGTCCGTAATCGTTAAGAAAATTGCGCCAATTACTGTATTTATACGGATCATCAATCTTTATCCAGCCGAGTTTATCATGTTGGTACAAAATTTGCACCCACTCCATATCTTCGCTTTCATCTGTTACTGCCAAAAATCCAAGATTTTTCTTTGGATAAAATGCGATAAAAACATCTCTTGCATTTAACGGAGAATACGTTAACCCCGTTTCATTCCACATAGTTTGAAATAAAACGGGAGAATTTTCGTTTGGCTCTTTATACACCTTGATTACATTTCCGGCTTGATATACCCCGATTGTTTTCGGGTTTATGTCATTTACGCTGTACGGCGTAACATCGGCAAAAACAGGTGCGATTGCCATAAAAGTTCCAACTATAAGTAAAAATATCTTTTTCATAATCTTTTCTCCTGATAAAAAGATTATACCACATTTTTACTAAATTTCATTATCTAAAAAAACATGTCTGTGTCTTGATAGCTCTTCTAACTTTTTAATTGCTGCGTCAATTTCTTTCATTGGCACTTCTAAATTACCAAAAAACACAAAGTTTGATTCTGATTTAATTTTGGTGTTTAACACTACTTCATCGTTAATTTCACGAACATCCGTCACTAAGTCTGACTCTTTAATGTTCAACTTTGTCATAAAATTTAAAACCCCTTGTTTATTAAGATACATCAACTTTCTCTTTATCGACACTCAATTTTTGTTTCTTTAATTATTCATTAATTTTGTTTACATTTTGTAATATTTCTTTGGTAAAGTTTAGTATTTTAAGTATAATTTTTAATGTATAGGGAGATTTATTAATTTAAAATGACAAAAATATTAATAATAGAAGATGACAGTGCGATTAATGATTTAATAAAGATTAATATGGAATTATGCGGATACGAGGCAGTTCAAGCGGGTGACGGAATAATAGGTTTCGCGCTTGCAAGACAGGAGCGTCCGAATTTGATAATTCTTGATGTTATGATGCCTGAGGTTGACGGATATACAGTAGCGCAGCGAATCAGACAGAATGCTGAAACAAAAGATATTCCTATTCTTATGCTGACGGCACTTTCACAGTTACAGGATAAGGTAAAGGGGTTTGATATTGGTGTTGATGATTATTTGGTAAAACCTTTTGAAATGGAAGAGTTAAAAGTCAGAGTGCGGGCACTTTTAAAACGTACAAACCAAATTTCAAATGCTCTTGCAACGAGGGAGTTGTTAACACTCGGAGAAATTACACTTTTGCCGGAAACATATTCGGTTAAAATTAACGATAACGTTGTAAAACTCACGCCGATTGAGTTTGATATCTTCAATATACTTTTTCAAAATCATGGAAATATGGTTTCCGCATCGAAGTTACTGTCTGATGTTTGGGGCTATTCATCTGATGATACGGTTGAAACTATAAGGGTACACATCAGGCATTTAAGAAGCAAGATTGACAGTATATCCAACGGCAAAAAATATATAGAAACGATATATGGCGGCGGATATAAGTTGGATATTTGAGGGTTCTGTATGAAGATTTTAATTGTCGGACTTGGCGCTATAGGAATGATTTATGCGACAAAATTAAAGGATGCGGGTTTCGAACCTAAAATTTTGGTTGACGAGTCAAGATATGAAAGATACAAACGAAACGGTCGTATTTTTAACGGAAAGCGTTACGATTTTGACTATATTTTACCTGAAGACCAAAATTATTATGCGGATTTGGTTTTAATCGCAGTAAAGTCTTTCGATTTTAATAACGTTGTAGAAAATCTTAATAATTTTGTTTTAAAAGATACAATTATAATGTCATTGTTAAACGGAATATCAAGTGAAGATTTATTGCGCAAAAGATATCCTTACGCAAAAGTTGTGGAGTCTTATTATATAGGACATGCCAGCATGCGTTTTGAAAATGAGATAAAATATGACGGGATTGGAAAAATTGTTTTTGGCGGGCATGTACAAATAGAGGATGTATTTAACAGTGCGGGAATTGAATACGAAATTGCTGATGATATGCAGGCTTCAATGTGGGAAAAGTTTATAATAAACATAGGTATAAATCAGACTACAGCGGTTTTAAAAAGTCCGTATGCTTGTTTTAAAAACAGTGAGGCAAGAGAAATTGCAAACGGATTAATGGCAGAGGGAGTAGAAATTGCAAAGAGGATGGGAGTTCGCGGGACAGATAAATTTATAGAAAACGCATTCAAACTGATAGACAGTATGCCGCCAAACTGTAAGACATCAATGATGCAGGATATAGAGAGAGGACAGAAGACGGAATCAGATATATTTGCGGGAGAGATTTGCCGAATGGGTCGAGAGTTGGGAATAGCTACACCAAAAAACGAGATAGTGTACCAAATAATAAAGAGGATGGAAAAGGCTGTTTCCGTTGGACCTCATAATGGGGTTGATAAAAATTTTTTTTTGTTATATAGTTAAGAAAAGAAAAAATATATGCGCCCGTAGCCCAGCTGGATAGAGCGTTTGGCTACGAACCAAAAGGTCGGGGCGCGAAAATAATCGAAAATTTGACAATTAAATAAAATACTAAATGCGCGTGTAGCCCAGCTGGATAGAGCGTTTCGCTACGAACGAAAAGGTCGCGAGTTCGAATCTTGCCACGCGCGTTTTTTTATTAAGTGCCATAAATGTGCCATTTTATTTTTTATAAAGATATTGAAAATAGTATATCGCACATTTAAAAGCTTATAAAACAAATTCAAATCGTTTTACTTAGTTTTTGCTTATCTCTTTATGGCAATGCTTATTATCAGGCTAGCCTTGAAATTGATACAATACAAAATAATACTGTTGTTGAAATAAATGGGGGTTCGCTTATGAGTAAAGAAACGAAAAAACACTTTTTCTTGAGAGTTTCAGGGGTTCGTGACGTGAGCAAAAAGGAAAGTATTTGAATTTGTTTTATACCGATCCCCGTTGCGGTGCAACTCCGAATTACGTCACATTTATACAGTAAAAAAGGCTCAAAAATTTTATTTTTGAGTCCTTTTTCGTGTTAAATGGATTTGTAACACTCATTTTATAAAACTAAATATGGTAATTTTATGGTAAAATTTGGCTATAAGGAGTCTTTTACCAATGGAAGTACAAAATAAAATTAATACAGAAATTGATAGAACAAAAATTTACAAGGTATTTATATCGTATTGTTGGAGTAGTCCAGAACATGAAAATTGGGTATATGACTTAGCCACACGACTACGCAATGATGGCATTGATGTTATATATGATAAATGGGATTTAAAAGCAGGGCAAGATAAAAATGCTTTTATGGAAAGCATGGTAATTGACGAAACGATAAATAAAGTTTTAGTAATTTGTACTAAAGACTATAAAGAAAAAGCTGATAAAAGAAAAGGTGGAGTTGGCACAGAAACTCAAATTATTACATCTGAATTGTATGACAAAATTGAACAAACAAAGTTTATTCCTGTAATAGCAGAACAAGGTGAAAAATTTGATTCATATATGCCAGTTTACATAAAAAATAGAATAGGTTTTGATTTAAGCAAAAATGAAACTTTTGAGGATGAATATGAAAAACTGTTAAGAGCAATTATAGACAGACCTAAATACAGAAAACCTAAATTAGGAACATTACCGTCATATCTATTTGAGGAAGAAAATAGTAATTATAAGACAAAAAGTATAGTTTCAAGTTTTAAAAATAACTTATTTAAAA
>JAFUZZ010000144.1 GCA_017476325.1 bacterium
ACCGACGCCTATAGCTACGGCTCCGACTTTAACCCAACCCGGCAATTTGCCGAGTTCCTGTATACATTTATGATATTTATTCATAGATTTAGACATAAATTTTCCGTAAAGTATGAGTGATGCGAACAACCTTCGTTGGTTCCGCCTTTAACGGTTCCGCAATTTTTGATGAAGACGGATTGCGCGATAATGGTTCCGTTGATCAGGAAGTTGTGTGCATTTTGGAGCACGAAAGTATTTGCAGTGAGGATTTGTCCTTTTTCGATCGCAACGGTCGTATCGGCACGAACATGCAAATTTGCATGCACGTCACCGCCGCACAGGGTGATTACATCGTTTCGGTCGCATTCAATAAGGAACGCTCCGAGGTAAAAGCGGAACGCATCATGCGTAACGATGAGCATCCGCATGACCTTCCCGGTTTCAAATTGCTCGAAGACGATATGGCCGTCCTTTTCCCGTCGGTAAGAAAAACAATCCCGCTTACGGGCATCTTCCGCAACGACGGTTATAAGTCCGTCATTTTTTCGCACATCCAGTCGACAAATTTCGCCGTTATCGGCGAAACAACAAAAATCAGAACAATTTTCCGACATCTTATATACCACTATCCGAATGCTTTTTTTTTTTTTTTTGTCAAGCTTTTTTACACTTTTTTTTAAAAAAAACTTGCGGAGGGTATAGAAGCGGAGGTAGGGATACAAAAGGGAGGTGTCCGTCTCTTACGGCTGAAGAGAAGTTTTAGGACTCTAGGATGCTTTTATACTAAATAGAAGCGGAGGGCAAGGGAAAAAGACATTAAGAAGTAAAGCGGGGCAATAAATTTGCGAGAGTTCTCTTTATTATTGCCCGTTAAAATCTTCCGCCGGTACAAGATACTGCCTCAATAACGCGGGCTCTTGAAGCAGCGTATCCAGCGGGATCGCTTGCTCGACGGAGAAATTGCCGCTGCGGGTGCGGCGTAATTCTGTCAAATGCCCGCCGCAGTTGAGTTTTGCGCCGATGTCGTGCGCCAGGGAACGAATATAAGTGCCTTTGGAACAACAAACGCGAAGATGAAGGTTTGGTACGTCGTAGCTTAGAAGATCGCATTGAAAGATGGTGATGAAGGTCGGAGAGGTGTGCGGGATCTGATCTTTGCAAGAAAACAAATTCCTGAAAGAGACAACTCAATCATCGCATCCGGCGGGAGTTCTTGGTTGTTTTGATACCGTTCGAGTAATGCAGAAAAGCGTAATTCAGTCCAATCTCTTTAAAAAAGACAATATCCGCAATATCCTGCGGCAGGTTAAATCGGTCGCCATCCTGCCTGACACTTCCGCCTTGCTCTCATCCCTCCTCCTTCCTACCTTGAATGTGTGTTCATCGCGGTCGAGTTAAAAGATGCGACGGAACGGCTGCTCAATCGTTGGGAGCCGCTGTTGACGGTTCTGAAATTCGAAGCATTGAACGAAAAACTTCATTCTCTGCGGGAACAGTTGCGCGACGAGACATTGTGGGCGGGGAACCGCCTCGATGATGCCCAACGGCTAC
>JAFUZZ010000145.1 GCA_017476325.1 bacterium
CTTCTTTTTCCTGAACTGTATAAGGTTTTCTTTTAATTTTTTCCTCCTTATATATTAAAACCCTAAAACCGACTTTTTTTTACTTTGTCTAGTTTTAGGGTTTCAGTTCAATTAACTCACCCCTAATTTCATTTAAACAATTATTACACAGCCATTGCTGTTTTAGATTTTTCGATACATTGAACTAATTTTTCAGCAACTTCTTTTTGTTCATCTGCGGTTAGTTCAGGGAACATAGGAAGTGAAATTACAAGTTTTGTATTTTTTTCGGTTACAGGCAAAGCGCCTTCCTTAACGTTCAAATACTCATGAACTTTTTGCAAATGCAAAGGAATCGGATAATAAATCATAGCACCAATTCCGGACTCTCTCAACATAGCATGAACTTCATCTCTGTTAGGGATTTTTACCGTATATTGGTGATATACACAATAAGTGTTATCCAATTCTTTTGGAGTTTCAATTTCAGGATAATTTGCAAACAATTCATTGTATCTGTAAGCGTTTTCTCTGCGTTTTGTATTCCATTCATCAATATAAGGAAGTTTAACCCTCAAAATAGCGGCTTGTACTTCATCAAGACGGCTGTTAACACCGATTTCGTCATGGTGATAACGAATAGCGCCGCCATGGTTTCTTAGGGCAATAACTCTGTCTTTAATTTCATCAGAGTTTGTAATCAACAAACCGCCGTCACCCATTGCTCCAAGGTTTTTAGTCGGATAGAAACTATAGCATCCGATGTCTCCGAAGGTACCGACCATTTGTCCGTTATATTTAGCCCCTATTGCTTGACAGCAGTCCTCAATTACGTACAAATTGTGACGTTTAGCAATATCCATAATAACATCCATTTGACAAGGTTGACCGTATAGGTGAACAGGGATAATTGCTTTTGTTCTCGGTGTAATTGCGGCTTCGATTTTTGATGCATCCATGTTGAAAGTATTTTCGTCAATATCAACAAAAACAGGTGTTGCACCAACAATTCCGATAGCTTCCGTTGTTGCAACGAAAGTGAAGGCAACGGAAATTACTTCATCACCCGCACCGATGTTTAATGCTCTTAAAGCAAGGTGCAAGGCATCTGTACCGGAGTTTAAAGTCACAGCATTTTTAACACCCATATATTTTGCAATTTCTTCCGAAAGCATTTTGTTGTTTTCGCCAAGAATATATTGTCCCGAACGAAGAACTTCAACAACTGCTTTTTCAACATCTGCACCGATTTGAGCGTATTGTCTTTTTGAATCAAGAATAGGTATCATTTATTATCTCCTTTTTAATTAAAATACTTCCTTACTTTTAGTTTAACATAGGTTTTTTGTGTCTTTATATAAACTTAATAAGTTTTGAAAAAATATCTTTTCAAACAATTACAATACGATAAAAATGACAAATAAAAATTTGCCACGCTAATTTCAGCCTCTCATGCCAAAGACAGAGCGCATTATCGTTACAGCATCATATCTCTCTTTAAAAATTATGTTTAAAAGCTATTGTTGCTTTTGTAATATCATCTATTTCTAAATTTACATCATTAACATCATTTTGAGAAATTAAATCAGCATTATTATAAACACTTTCCTGCGTACTTTTGTTAACTGCATTATTTTTATTGTCATGTTTATAATTAATTTGCTCTTTATTACTTAACGAAGTAACATCAAACTTTTCCATTGCATTCTCCAAAAAATAATAACAGATTATACATCATAAGATAAAACAAAAACTTTAATGAAATAAAAAAAGTTTACAATAGAAGCATATTGTATTTCATCTGTAATTAAATGAGTTTTGTGTCTTTGTAAGAAGTTAATTTGTTAATATGCTCTTCCAATGTTATATTTATATACATGCAAAAACCTCGGAGAAAAAACTTTACTCCTAAGGCGGTAATTAAATATATTTTTTATCACGTAATGTTCTAAGATAAAATTCCACAGTTAAAATTAAAGATATTTTCCACGCGTTTTTGTTCGATAAATATTCCAAAATGTTTTGCCAAACTTCATTACTAACATACTGTTTTAGTAAAGAATCATTGTTAATGTATTCTTTTTTTATCAATTTAAGATTTTTATTGCATGTTAATTCTTTAGTAAAAGTTTGAAATGTTTTCAAGTACAAAATGTTATTTAAATTTATTCGTTTAATTATTGAATTTTTCCATTTTGGACTTAAAAACCGTAATTTCGATATTTTTTCAATTAAAGCATTAATATTACCTTTGTTATTACGATATATTTTCCCCTGTATTGGTAAGTTATTTCTGTTCCAAGGGATATTTTTAAAATATTCGGGATAATATTTCAAAAGCATATCGGCATATAAATTATTATCTGCCCTGTAAGAATCCGGCAATGAATATATAAAATCAATAATATCATTATCAATGTATGGCAAAATACACTCATTGTAATTCAAATCAACATTAACCATTTGGGCAGTATAACGTCGAAGCCTGTTCATTAATAAAGAAGGTTCAATTTTATTAATATCATAATAACTACTTTCATAGTCAGATAATTTATAAAATTTACCGTAGGATTTTTCCGCAATTTCCTGAGTCATTTTAACATCAAGTAAAGATTTATCTTCTTTTAAACTTTTTCCAAAAATAACATCACCAAGATATCCCATTAATAAAAACGGTTTTGTTGAAAGGTAATTAAAAGTATTCTGTTCAAAAAAAGTAACCATTCCATCTCCGCAAACCCAAGGGATGTTTTTACCCGCATTAACATAATTTTTTGATTTGATAGGATAATTCGTATAGTGTTTATAGTGATATTTTTTGCATAACTTTTTAGCATAAACAACATCTGTACAATTATCAACCCCATTTGTATAAATAAAATCAGGCATTTTATTATGATTATTTAATATTGCGAACAGAAGTCTTGAATCCAGTCCGCCGGAAAGCGGAAGTTCAATTTCATTAAGAGGAATGGTTTTAATTCTTCTTAATACCGCCTTTTCTACCAAATCATGCAAACAATCAATCGCATCTTCATAGGTTATATCAGACGGTTTTATTTCGGCAAATGTCCAATAATACTTACTATTTATTGTATTACTTTCTATATCGTACTCCAAAATTGATGCCGGATTTATTAATTTTATATTTTCAAAAAAAGTAGTATTTCCTAGAGGATAGAAAATTTTATTTTCATTAATAAAACATTCAATAGTCGTTTTATCAATAGTTCTATCAATATTTTCAAAATCTAAAAAGCCCTTAACCTCACCACAGCAAGCAAACAAATTGTCTTTATGATAATAGTATGTAAATCTTGTTCCCAATCTGTCAGATATTACCAATATTTTTTTGTTGACAATATCATATAATAGTGCCGTAAAAAAGCCATTTGTTTTTTTAAGTAAATCCGATAGAAAATTATTTTTGTACGCTTCAATTAATTGATGCAAAAATGTCTCACAAGCCAAATTAAATATTGAATTTGTGTCCTCAAGATTATAGACATATCCTTCCACAAAAACTACAATATCATCTTTAACCAAAGGCTTGAAATCATTTACTTTTAAAGAAACCTGCGATATTTGCAAAATATCATCTTTATAAGATTCTTTCGTTTCTAAGTAAGGACTGGAATTAAGATTTTTTATCATATTTTCTACGGATAAACCGTTCGTTACTAAACATAATCCTGCCATATTATTCCTCCTTTAAATTTTTTGAGAATTTCATTTTAAACCCAAGAACACAAACCTCTTTTGTTTTGATATTATTAACATGGTCAATAATTTTATTAATAGAAAAAATCTTTTTAAGAAAAGAATGTACTATTTTTTTTATTTTATAATTAGAAAAATATTCAAATAAAAACTCTTTGTAATAAGGGGACAATTTAGCATATTCCCACCAAAAATTTTTAAGTTCGGTATCAAAACACCATGGTTTTTCGCCAACATTTGCATAGTGAATAATTACAGGCGAATTTTTAGCATCAAGCAAATTTTGTTCGCCATAAACATCCTTTAGTAAATCGTAAGACCAGTTTGGATTATTTTCATAAGGAAAATATTTAACCATTAAGTTATATTTTAATGGCATGTGAACAATTTTATTTTGACAAACAATATTTAAAACATCTTGATCCATAGAGCGATAAATATTCTTAGAAAGTTCACAAAATTTTTCTGTTACATTATCTTTTCTCATCAACGCAAGATTAAATAACAGAGAATTAGCATTGATATATTGTTTAATATCATATATACCAATTTTATCAAAATATTCTTTGTCATAATTTTCGCACATATATCCTGCCGCCTTAACTCCTGCGACATAATTATCTTTTAAATCCGTATTAAAAAATTCCGAAAGATCATCTAAAACGATAATATCAGGATCAAGATAAATTGCTTTATCATAATCAGGAATAATATCAGCAAGTTTCAGGTAATAATAAGTTGGTGACGGAAGAATTCTTTTGGTATCTTCGGCATTATCAAAAGCATTGCCCATTTCTATATAATGAAAGTTAATACCGTCATATATTTCTTTCAAATTATCAAAATCGTTAATTATTTGTTTATCATATTTTTGAGGACATAGTATGAAAAAATCATAGAGTGTGGAAAAATTTTTATTCTTTAATAGTGATAAAATTGCAACATACAGGTACTTAACGTAATTATCATCAGATGCAAATAGAATTGGTATCGTTTGATTATTCATCTCAAATTCTCCAATAATACAACAGAATTATTTTTTTCTTTTTTTGAAAAACTCTTTAAAAATCTCATTATTTTTTATTTATCCAACATCACATTTTGTAGATTTTGTTATGTATATTATAACAACAAAAATAAATTATTTACAATATACAAATAAAAATAAAATTTGTTTTGTAGGTTTTAATTTATTCAAAAAATATATTTTTAAACTGTTCTATTTCTTTGGCAGCAAAGAAACAGAACCAAAAGAAACTGCCGACCTGAGCTTCTTTCGCTAATAAATTTAAATGCTCATTATCGGGAAACGGCTAACTTGAAAAATGGACAACAAACGCCGTTTCTTATC
>JAFUZZ010000013.1 GCA_017476325.1 bacterium
TACGGAAGCAACAGAACAAACAAAATTCTATAAATTATCAGAAACTGATTTTAAAACAAAATTCGAAAGTCATCTTAAAACAACAAGATGCGACGCAAATGCGGGTGACTCAAACTTCACTCCGAACGTATGCCTTGCCGACGGCTCACAATTCAAATACGGAACATTTGACGAGTCATGCACAGACAACATTTGTGATACACTCACAATTGACACAAACGGAAAGAAAGGACCGAACACGGCAGGCAAAGACAGATTTACGATGAACCTTACTCCAAACGGAGTAAAGGCTCTTGGCGAAAGCAACTCATGCGAAACAGGGCTTGATTGCGGGGCCTACATTCTTGCGCATCATAAATTGTTTGAGGGTGAAACAACACCGGCTACACCGGTATATGCGAATTATAGTGCATGTAAAACAGCAGGAGCAGAATCCTGTGTAAATGATAAAAATGTAACTTTAACAAAAATATCTACAAGTGCAGGAGATTATTACGTTGCTCCCGTTACTGAATTTGAAATGCTTTCTGATGATGCGTATGAACCTTATGGAACATATACTTTTAACAATAATACTTATGATGATTATTGGTCAGGGGCAAAACAAGTTTGTATTGATAAAGGAATGCATCTTCCATCAAGAGAAGAGTTTTCAAGACTATATGAAAGTAACAGTGATATACTTCCTTCATCGGGTTATTTTTGGACATCAGATGATTATGAGGGTGATAATTTTACTGCCTATCATTTTTCTTTTGGCGGTTATAACGATGATGCAGGAACAGCCAATCGTGACCACAAAAATGGAGGTTCACACAAAGCAGGTTATGGAGTTTTTTGCGTAGATAATTAAACTCTAAACACAACCAAATTCCGCTCAAAGACTTCTTCAAGCGGTAACGTATAAGAAACAATTTCGGGCGGTGCAAGGTGAAACTTTTTAATTACACTTTGTGCCGCTTTTATTTCATCTTCAACTTTTCGCGATTTGTATGCAATAAAATACCCACCCTTTTTTACATGCGGAATTGCATATTCCAAAATTTTATCCAATGACGCAACCGCACGTGATACAACGTAATCAAATTTCTTATCAAATTTTTCAACCCTGTCACAAATCAGCGTTAAGTTCTCAAGTCCCAATTTCTGTTTCAATTCCTCAACAGCTTTGATTTTTTTCCTTATGCTGTCTATGCCGTAAACTTTTACACCATCATAAAAAATTGCAAGCGGAACTGACGGAAACCCGCCCCCTGTTCCAATATCCAATATGTTTTCACCTGATTTTGGGTTCAAAACCAAACTTATAGCTAAAGAATCCAAAATATGTTTTTCAAACAAAAATTTTTCGTCTTTTTTCGAAATTAAATTAAGTTGAGAATTTTTTTGTATAAAAAGTTGAGAATATTTTTCAAACAACTTGCGTTTGTTATCATCAAGTGTAATGTTAAGATTTTTTGGCATTCAGATTTTCCAACTTTCTTTTTTCCTCAACTTTTTCAAGCAGTTGATTATACTTAGCATCACCAAGTCGATATTTTACATCGTTAATTCTTATATTAATTTTACTTACATTATCTTTTGTTAAATTAATTTTTGCCAAATCAAGCGCGTTCAAATAGTTTATCAGGGCGTTTTCGTCGTCTTTATTTTCGTAATAAAAATCACCCAATTCCAAGTATGATGAAACCGTATAGAATTTATCGCTGTTATGCTTTGACGCCTCAAGTGCGATTGTAAAATAGTTTAGGGCTTTTTGAGGGTTTCTTCGTTTAAAAATCAAAGCGATTTTCGAGGCACTGTCGTACACTCCCTCAGCATTGGAATTGTCTAAATCTATTTTGTAAGCCTCTGTATATAATTCAACGGCTTTTTCTTCATTTCCGTCATCTAAATATATTGTAGCAAGGTTAGAACATGCACTCGACAGGAATGAATTAACCTTGCCGTCAGAAATTTCCATGCATTTTCCGTAAAATTCTTTTGCTTTTTCAAGTTCATTTTTTTCATCCATAAGCAATGCCAATCTAAAATATAGTTCGGCAAGAACTTTTTTATTGGTAACTTCTGATGATATGCTTATCGCATTTTTATAGTATTGCGCAATATTAGGACTTTGAGAATTTGTATCCTCTTCAATGCTTGCAAGTCTTAAATATGAGGCAACAATCAAATTTTTTGGTGATTTTGGATTGTTTACAATTTCATCAAAAATTTGTTTTGCTTTTTGGACTTTGTATGTTTCGTAATAAATATCCGCAATATTATAACGTACGGTAGAAATTTTTTCGTGCAGGTTTAATTTTTCATAAATTTTACCTACGTATTCGTAATATTCAAGCGATTTGTCATACTTTGCAAGTTTTTTGAAAGCAAAAGCCGAACGCTCATACAAAATCGGAACATATTTGTTATAATCAGGCTCGGTTTTCATTTCTAACGCTCTTTTTGCATATTCAATTACCAAATTATAGTTATAATTTTTGTGAGCATCATTAAGGCGTTCAAGAGTTTCTCTGAACGATAAATTTTCTTCAATTTCCGGTTCTTGCACCTTATCAAGTTTTAACAAAACATTTTCTATATCAACTTTGCCGATTGTATCTTTTGTTTCTTCCTCAGGAGTTACTTCTGTCGGCAGAATTGCATTTTGCTCAGGTTCTTGAACAGGCAAATCAACCGTTTCTTTATCAACCTCAACATTTGAAGATATTTGCTGCATCTCAATCGTGTTAGGTTTGTAAGTTTTTGGCAGAAATATTTTATGATACTCAATTTCTTTACGCATTGTTTGACGGGAAATGCAAATATTTCTCTCCAACGGCTTTAGCGGTAATTGAGATTGATAAAGACTTATTAGGAAAAATCTCATTTTGTGTATTAAAGAGACAGGTGCAATTTCGGTTATATCGTCAAAGAAATCCGAGATATAAAGGTTTTCACCGTCTTTAGTCACAATAGAATTTTCAACTAATTGATTTAGGGCATCTTCATTATAAAAATCGAAAATTTTTAACAAATCAACCGTTATTTCATGACGGATTAATACCAAAAACCAAAAAAGATTAATTTTTATCGTGGGAACAAGTGTCAAACTTTGTTTTAGCAAAAACTTATCAAATGTTAAAAAGCTGTTTTTAAGTCCGTCAAAAAAATCCTTAGTTGTAAGTTTATTATGTTTAATTAAATTTATTGCAAGGATTACATAGAAATAATAACCGCGACTGAGTTTGTAAAACTCATCAAGTTCGGAGTTTGATATTTTAATGCTGTTTTCTTTAAAATATTTTTCCACAAGAGGCTTATCAAGAGCGTACATTGTAACTCTGTCGACCGTTTTATCGGGAAAAGCCTTGCTGTCGAAACTTCTGCCAATTACAATCACTTTAACTTTTTCGATTGTTGTTAAGTGCATTATAAAATCGCAAATTTCCTGACGATTTTCGTCCAAGATTGATTCAAAAGAGTTTAAAATAATAACGAACGGCTTTTCTACGTGTGAAAAATAGGAGTTAATTTTTTGAGTAAAGTTTTCTGTTTTAATTTTTGGCGGGGTGATTTTCTTTTGAAGAACTAAATTTTTAAGATCTTTAAAAAACGCAAGTAAAATATCGTCAAGTACAGTTGCATTAAAACAGTTGTAACGTAAGACAACCGTTTCATCGCTTAAAAATGACGTTGTATAATTAACGACTTCAAACTTTCCGGTGCCAAGAAATCCGTTTACAAAGAGGAGGTTATTTTTATTTTCATAAAAATTATAAAGCTTCTTTATTTGGTCGGTATTATTTTGCAGCAAGATTTTGTCAATATCCACGGCGGTTTGACTTGATAAATCGTTTTTATCCAAATCCTCTCTCAAAAAATTATAGTCCATAGGTGGATTTTATATCATATTTGACTTTTTGCCATCATATAAATATAGGATAATTTTAAAATCTTCGAATAAACAGTCTTTCCAGCCAACGTACAAAATGGACAAATTTACTTTCTCTTTCGTATCCGAGAGATTTAACAAGGATTGTTTTTGTTTTTGCAAATTTACCTGCCAAAATATCCGTTAGTGGTCTATCTCCGACCATAACGGCACATTCTGGCTTTTCCTCAAGAATTTTAAGTGCATTTCTTATTCCGTCGGTTCGTGGTTTTTTTGCATCTCCCACAACCAAAAAAGGAGTTATTTTTTGAGCGTTTTCTATATATTCGGGGTTTTTGTTATTTGAAACTATTGCCAATTTAAAATCTTTTTGCATTTGTTCAAACCATTCAAGAGTTTCCGGCAAATATTTCCCCGTTTTTGAAATCATAACAGTGCTGTCCAAATCAAGCAAAATAACTTTTATTCCTTGAGCTTTTAATTCTTGAGCGGGAAGTTCGTAAACTTTTCCGATATTGTAATCCGGTTTTATAAACATATTTTTTCCTTTACAGAATCAATCACTTTCAAGACTTCTTTTTCCAATGTTTCATAATCACTGTCATTGTTTATAATATAATCCCATTTTGTTACATCGTCGAGTCCGATTTCCGTAATATCATTTTCGCCTATAAGTTCTCCCCGTGTGGCACGAGTTTGACGGGATGCCTCAATTCTTATTGCGATTGCTCCTGCGGATTTGAAAGTTTCGTACTCGTGTTTTACGCGAACATCCGTTACAATTATATTTCCGTCTTCTGCTATTATTTTCTTAATCCAATAATCGGGACTTTGCGCTCTACCCCAATTTCCAAGGTTAATCAAATCCTGACGATATTTTGATTTATTTTTCTCAATTTCTTCGTAGGTCAAATTTTTTTCTCTGCCGTATTCTAGTTTAATTATATCACCCATTGCACAACGTCTGAAATCGGGCAAGTTTTTTAAAAAGATTTTAGCCGCAGTATCTTTACCTGAATATTGTTTGCCTGAAAAAAATATTATTTTGTCACTCATAAAACTTTATCCTCTTTAGATATAAATTTAGAAATGCACTGCTATTTTATTAATTTAGTATAAAAGAAGCAATATGACAACAATTCTTGTTAAAATTTTCGTAAAAAATTTTTAAACATTTATATTAATGTAAATCATAACAAAAAAAAATAAATTATTTACAATATACAAAATGAAAATAAAATTTGTTTTGTAGGTTTTAATTTGTTCAAAAAATACATTTTTAAACTGTTCTATTTCTTTGACAGCAAAGAAACAGAACCAAAAGAAACTGCCGACCTGAGCTTCTTTCGCTAATAAATTTAAATGCTCATTATCGGGAAACGGCTAACTTGAAAAATGGACAACAAACGCCGTTTCTTATCCTCTATTTCGCATTAATTTATTGCTCA
>JAFUZZ010000146.1 GCA_017476325.1 bacterium
GGCGGATTGGATTGCGGAAAATATATCTTGACGTATCACAAACTTTTTGACGGACTGATTAACAACTGTACGGCGTACGATAACGGAGAGTGTTCACAATGTGAGAACGGGTATCAAAACAACGGGAGCAGTTGTCGAGATATTCGAGAAAACACGTGTGACACGTACAGCGGTACTACGTGCACGAAGTGTACAACAGAAAACCTGCTTGTTGACAATGAGTGTGTAAGCAAAACATCTTTACACTGTCAGACATCGGACGGGGTAAGTTGCACGGAATGCGAAAGCGGAAATTATTTAAAAAGCGGAAGTTGTAATGAAAACCCGTCGTTTTGTAATAGTGTATCTGATGAGGGTGAAACCTGTATAATAGTTAAAGACAGTAATTCAACCGTTACTTACAAAATAGGTGATTTATATGCCTCATCTCAATATCCATCCACAGATTACAACGATTGTGATTGGGAGCAAGTTTGGAGATATTCAAGCGGACATATTTCGTGTAGCGGATATTATCCTGACGGTATGACCTGGTATTTCGGGGCAGATAGAAATGATTATTGGGCGGGTGCTGCCAAAACTTGTACAGACAAAGGTATGAGACTGCCTACAAATGATGAAGCTCAAGAGATTATTGATGAGTGTAATAAACCGGAAAATGCCGATAATGTCGCATGTACCTCTTTAAATGGTGCATACTTTACTTCTGAAGAGGGAACATCAACTTCAGACTATACTCCTGTTTCATATTTTACTAAACGAAATTTAAATGTTAACGGAACCAGTAAAGTTATGGCACATTTAGGCGTTTACTGTGTTAAAAAATAGTTAAATAAATTGTTTAAAATAAAAATATACTTTTGCCCCATGTAAAAATATTAATATGGGGCATTGTTTTTTTTCGATAAATGATTTATTATAATGTTATAAAGGAGAAAATCCGATGAATAAATTAATTAAAAAAACAATCTTCACTGCATTTGTAATATTTTCGGTTGCTCTAAATTGTTTTGCCTCAAATGCTGACGATGCAAAAAAATTCTTCAACAGATACGTTTCTGCGGCAAATTCTTATTCTGATAGTGTTCCTGATTTTTATTCATCAAATGCAAAAATCATAAGACAAGTTGTTAAGCCAAACGGTCAGACGGTAGATGTGCCGTTTACTATGGCTCAATACAAAAACCAAATGAAAATTAGTGCAAAAATTGCTAAAATGAAAAACTACAAAAATGCTTACTCAGGCATAACGGTAAAAAAAATTAACGCAAATACATACCAAATTGATGCCTACAGACAACCGTCACTTGGCGGAGATAAGCTTAAAACATCAACAACTGTTCAAAAACAACCTAACGGAAGTTGGTTAATTATAAAAGAAATGATGCAAACGAAAGAACAAATATTTCTAAAATACGCTAAATAACAGGTTTCTATGCGCCCGCGCAAAGCGCGGGCGCATTACACATAAAAAAAGGAAAAAACTTTGCTAAAAAATTACAGGTTTCTAACATCAGGCGAATCACACGGAAAATGTCTGACAGGAATTATAGAGGGTGTTCCAGCCGGATTTAATATTAACACGGAAGAGATAAACAACGAACTTCAAAAACGTCAACAGGGTTACGGACGCGGAAAAAGAATGCAAATTGAATTTGATACGGTTGAAATTAAATCCGGTGTTCGGTTCGGAAAAACAACTGCCGCGCCTATTTGTCTCGAAATCCAAAACAAAGACCATGAAAATTGGAAAGAAATTTTGAGCATACACTCCCGGGATAAAAACGACCAAAAATCTTTCACCGCTCCTCGCCCGGGACACGCTGATTTTGCGGGAAAGATGAAATATAATTTTGAAGATTTAAGAGATGTTTTGGAACGCGCAAGTGCTCGAAAAACAGCAATGAATGTTGCAATCGGTTCAGTTGCAAAACAAATTCTTAAAGAATTCAAAATAACTTCAGAAGTTGAAATTTTATCCGTTTTGGGTCAAAAAGATTATGAACACGAAATAGAAAAAGTCCGAGAAATGGGGGATTCTCTCGGCGGAAAATTTAAAATTATATATAAAAATGTACCAATCGGTCTTGGCAGCTACGTTCAATGGGACAGAAAACTTGACGGAATTATTGCACAAGCCGTAATGAGTGTTCCCGCTGTTAAATCTGTTGAAATCGGTCTCGGTTGTGAATATGAAAAACATCTTGGCTCACAAGTCCATGACGAACTTTACTTCGACGGACAATATCATCACAAAACCAATAATGCAGGCGGAATAGAGGGCGGAATGTCAAACGGGGAAGATATCGTTATATCCGCAACAATGAA
The DNA here is from genome assembly GCA_017476325.1 of bacterium. Classification (GTDB taxonomy): domain Bacteria; phylum Cyanobacteriota; class Vampirovibrionia; order Gastranaerophilales; family Gastranaerophilaceae; genus QHMH01. The sequence goes on from JAFUZZ010000146.1 coordinate 2,329, forward strand.
ACCTATTCCGACAATAAAAAAATCATTGAATACTGTTGATTTAAAAGACAACTCTCAGTGTGAAGCCCATTTTGAACGTTCAGACATCTGCGCAGTTGAAGCCTGTGCGGTTATTGCGGATAATATGATTGCATGTGTGATTTTAGACGAATTTTTAGATAAATTTGGCAAAGATAATATTGATGAGATAAAGAAAAATTATGAACAAAAAGCATAACATTATTTTAACGGGAATGCCCGGCGCAGGAAAAACATACATCGGAGAAAAACTCGCAGAAAAACTTTCGGATTTTACTTTTGTTGATACTGATATGCTTGTTGAACAAAAACTCAACATGCCTATTGTTAAAGTGTTTCAAGAGAAAGGTGAAGAGTTTTTTAGAACAATCGAAACCGAAGTTATAAAGGATGTTTTAAATAATAAAAATAATCAAATAATATCCGTCGGCGGCGGGGCGTTTAACAAAAATAATATTGAGATTTTAAAACAAAATGGTGTAGTATTCTACCTACAAGCCCCAATTAATCTGCTTTATGAAAGGATTAAAAATGAAGGCAAAAGACCGCTTTTGATGAATACCGACATAAAACTTAAACTTTCAAAACTGCTCAACGAACGGGAATCCTACTATAGGCAAGCACATTATACCATTGTGCAAGAAAATTTTGAAACCGATGAAATGGTGCAATTTATTACAGATAAATATGAAAATCTAAAAGATAGCATTGATATTTTATCGTATCCCGTTTTTGTTAACACAACTGATATTAATTCGCAAAAAATTCAAGAATATGTTAAAGGCAAATCGCTAATCGTTATTGATGAAAACGTTGAAAAACTTTATGGTAAAAAGTTAAATTTTGCACCGAAATTCATTCTAAAAAGCGGTGAAAATCAAAAAAACATAAAAAATTATGAAAAAATAATTGATTTTGCATCAAAGAATAATATCGAACGCGGAGATACACTAATTGCAATAGGCGGAGGTGTAACAGGTGATATTTCAGGTTTTGCTGCAGCAACTTATCTGAGAGGAATAAACCTCATCCACGTTCCTACAACTTTACTTGCCTGTGTTGACTCATCAATCGGCGGAAAAACAGGAATAAACTCCGACTACGGGAAAAACCTAATAGGGGCATTTTACCAACCTATTGCGGTATTTTGTAACCTAAACTTTTTAAAAACTCTTGATGATAAACAGTTTAAAACAGGGTTGGCAGAAGTTCTTAAATATGCGTTCATAGAATATTCTTGCAAATCCGCACAAGGTCTTTTTGAATTGCTTGAAAACTCTGTCCAACGGGTTTTTAACCGCGATTACCAAATTATAGAAGAGATTATTAAAATTTGTGTGGAAATAAAAGAAACCGTTGTTAAACAAGATGAACGTGAAAACAATTTGCGTCAAGTATTGAATTTTGGGCATACATACGGGCATGTCCTTGAAAAAACTTCTGATTACAAAATCTCGCACGGAGAGGCAGTTGCTCAAGGAATGGTTTTTGCTTTTAAACTTGCATTAGACAGAAGAATGATAAGCAAAGAATATTATGAGCGGAGTATGAACCTTTTAAAAGCTTACGGGCTTTATTCAGAGCCTAAAAAACTTTCTAAAAAAGAAATTAAAGTTATGGAACATGATAAAAAGGTCCACGACGGAAAAGTTAATTTTATCTTGCCGTACTTCCCAAAGGCAGTGGAAATTGTTAAAATAGAGCCTAAAGAGTTATTATAAATTTACTCTCCCATAACCTTTACAATAACACGTTTGCGGCGGCGTCCGTCAAATTCCGCATAATATATTTGCTGCCATGGTCCAAAATCCAGTCTGCCATCCGTTACGGGAACAATTATTTCATGTCCGATTACTAAACTTTTTAAATGTGCATCACCGTTTGTTTCACCGGTTCTGTGATGCAGGTAATTGATATTATACGGAGCAATTTTTTCAAGCCATTCATCAATATCATGGATTAGCCCGCTTTCGGCATCGTTAACGTAAACTCCTGCTGTTATGTGCATTGCACTTACCAAAATCATCCCGTCACGAATACCTGATTTTTCAAGTATTTCCTCAACTTCAGATGTTATGTTTACATAGTCGTGTTCATGTGGAGTATTGAACCATAAATATTCTGTATGAAATTTCATTTATTTAGCCCCTATTCTTGAAACATCCAGCATACGGTTTATACAGCCAACCGCTTTTGATGCAATATCTTTATCCACAAAAATTTCGTTTGTTTCCGTTTCCAAGACATTATATATATCTTCCAATGTGTTCCATTTCATATTCGGACAGATGATGCTGTCTTTAATTAATATAAATTCTTTATCGGCGTTATCACGTGACAACCTGTCAACAACGCCTTTTTCGGTTGCAATAACAAACTGTTTTTCTTTGCTTTCTGTCGCATATCGCATAATATCTTTTGTACTTCCGACAAAATCCGCGAGTTTCGTAACCTCTACGCTGCACTCAGGATGCGCTAATATTTTTGCATAAGGGTAATTCTTTCGAGCATGCTCAATATCCTCAACCCTTATTCTCAAATGCGTAGGGCAAAATCCGTTATAAGTCGTAACTTTAACATTGCCCAATTTATGTTCAACCCATTTTCCCAAATACGTATCAGGCAAGAACAGTACTTCATCCGCATTTAAACTCTTTACAATGTTAACGGCGTTTGAACTTGTACAGCAAATATCGCATTCAGCCTTAACTTCCGCCGTTGAATTTATGTAACAAACGGTTGGAACATTTTTATTTTTTGCCTTAAACTCTCTCAACTGTTCCACATTTATCATATCCGCCATCAAGCATCCTGAATTCATATTCGGAAGTAACACTTTTTTATCGGGATTCAAGATTTTTGCCGTCTGTGCCATAAAGTAAACACCCGCAAAAACAATTATATCGGCATCCGTCTGAGCCGCTTTTTGGCTCAAGTACAGCGAATCGCCGACATAGTCCGCAACTTCATCAATTTCAATATTTTGATAACAATGTGCCAAAATGACAGCATTCTTTTCCTTTTTTAATCGTTTTATCTCTTCTGTTAAATTCATTTTACCAACCTTATTGATAAAATTATATAATAAATTTGTTTTCATTTTTGTACTTTGTAAACAAATGTTAAGTGTAACATGGACAAAATTAAAGAAAACTAAATAAACACCGATAGATTAAATATGTTGATAGGAGATTTTTATTTAGTAAAGGAGTGCAAAATTTTATGATGGACGAGTATTTAAACATCGAAGAAGAAATGGTTGACTACGCTGAGGTTAGCGGATTCGACCTTGCAACAGGCGGATATCTTAAAAATGTTAACCTAATTCAAAATACTATTCTGGAGGAAAAAAGTTCTCTGGATATTTTGAACATGGTTAAGTCCGTATTTACAAAAAAAGAATCTGTTGTTTAGGAGACATTTAAAATGAATTTTGAAGAAAGATTTAAAGCAGAATGGATTTCTGCCGCAAACAGTGCTGTTACTATAAATTCACGAACAAAAGATATTAGTGTTTTGGAAGATGAACTTTTAAACATTAAGAACAGTTTATCAGCAATAGAAGACAAGCAAAGAATTTTGGCCAATTTGTCAAAATTGTACTAGTTTTGAGATGGATACTGATTTTAGTAAAGAGAATATAAATCAATATAAACAAGCAACTAAAACGAGGTTTTTACGCAGAGCAGTAAAAACCGATGTTGCTTTGGCGATTTTTGACAAAAATCATGACAAAAAGATTTCTACACCGGAATTAAATTCAATATCAAAAGAGCAATACGGAGCGTATATTGAGTCCCTAAAAACCGATGAATCTTATAAAGATGAAGTTTTTGTTGATTATGATGATTTGAAAAATTTTTTGGATTGTGACGGAATCATTACCGCTAATGAACTTGAGGGAAAAACAAAAACATACGGTTTAAAAGGTCAAAATCTCGATGAAAATAAATCTCTGAAAGATGTAACTCAAATGAGTCAAAATGAGATTTTAGAAGAACTTTCAAGTTATGGAATTTGTACATCCGAAAAAATTTCCACTCAAGAATTAAAAAATATTTTAAATTCCGTACGCGAAGAACGTTCAAATTACGATATAAACAGTGATATAACAGATGGTCACATCGGAACATTTGTTCAGGGAAACAATGCCATGTGTACTTTTTTGTCGTTAATTGAAACAATGTCCGACGAGCAAATCAAAGAACTTTACACTCAAAAAACGGATAAAGACGGAAATGTATATTATGAAGTGACTTTTCCTCAGGATAAAGCGTCAGGAAAAAGTGTCATCGTCACTCAGGAAGAACTAAATAACAAAGCCATTAATATTGAGGAAAACGGCAAAACACGCGAAGTTGTAGGATTTAGCACGGGGGATACCGATGTTACAATGCTTGAAATGGCTTATACAAAACGTTTCGGCACGGATTTATTTGATAACGGAGGCTGGATTAATGTTACAAAAAATAATGTTATGGGAAGTCCGGACTCAGAATTTGTTGCGAATAGAAATTTAGAAAACATCAAGGATTTTAGCAAAATTCCTCACAACACAACTATATCGGCACTAAAAGTTGAAGATATTTTTGAAAAAGGGATTATGATGCAAACGGAATTGCAAGACGGACGGTTTGCTAACATTTCCGCAAGTAAAATTTTTATATCCGACGGGACTGAAATTAACATGGGACATGCAATGTCTGTACGCGGATTTGACAAAAATACAAACGAACTTATCATAAGCGGAAACTCTTTCAATTCATCAACTGAGACAAGAATACCTATTGAATTGATGAAATATTTTGAAATGTCTTTACCAAAAGATTTTCAAGCATAAATTAACAAAGCTAACTTTAAAAAAATAGGATGCCCGTTTGGACATCCTATTAAATTTTTACAATATTACTTTGCGACGCATACAACTATTAAAGAATCTGTTTTATCACGAGTAAAACTACTTCCCCAGTAAAATGAATACGCCTTTTGTAAAGAAGAATTATACTCATCTCCTGTCGATGTCCAGATAGGACTTGCGGTTGGGGCATTATAATTGCCTTTGTTGCTATTAATATTTACCATATCATTCAGAGATGGTAATTCTGTTCCGTCAGGACACTCAATATTATCAAAAGTGCTTTCACCCAAATTTGGAGATACATATAAATCACCCTCAGGTGTGGTAACTTTTGTTAATTCTATATCATTACCAATGGTACATGACGATGCTCCTGCGGATTTACAATCCGCAATTAAATTGGCATTTGTTTTTACTGTAGGTGTTGTTGAACCTGTTTCACCGTCAAAAAGTTTATGATGAGCCAAAATATACGCCCCACAATCGTAGCCCGTAGAGCATGTGTCACTTTCGCCAAGTGCTTTAAGTCCGTTTGGAGTAAGGTTGATTGTAAACCTGTCTTTGCCTGCCGTGTTAGGTCCTTTCTTTCCGTTTGTGTCGATTGTCAGTGTGTCACAAATGTTATCTGTGCATGACTCGTCAAATGTTCCGTAAGCAAATTGTGAACCGTCAGCAAGGCAAACGTTTGGCGTGAAGTTTGTATCTCCCGCATTTGCGTCGCATCCTGTTGTTTTAAGATGACTTTCGAATTTTGATTTAAAATCTGTTTCTGATAATTTATAGAATTTAGTTTGTTCTGTAGCTTCGGTATTCTTTAATGCGTTAGAGAGTATATTATTCATTTTTAAATAATGAGAAACAAGTTCTTTGTTTTGACTGTTTTGCATTAAGGTTGGGATTGTCA
>JAFUZZ010000147.1 GCA_017476325.1 bacterium
AACGTGTACTAAAAAAGTTAATAATTGTTCAACATACCTTGCTGACGGAACGTGCAACACATGTAACAGCTCTTATCAATTAACAGACAGTAAAGCATGTAAATCTCCTACTAAAACTTATGGCGGACAAACAGCCTATCTTGTCGGCGATTACTATGTTTACAACGAACCGACGCGTTACAACGCTCAAGGCGCTGCAGACTATTGTAAGAGTCTTGGTATGAGATTACCTACTCTTGCTGAAACTGAAGAGATGTATCAACATAAAGGAGAAACAGGAGCGCCAACACGTACACGGGTATGGACATCTACAAAATCAAGTATTAATTGTCCGACACTAAGAAATTTTGGAGACAGTTACTGTGTAACAGGTGGTGGCTGTGTTCCTTCAGGTGGAGTTGATCAACAATGTTCAACAACGGAGCCGCATAATGTAACATGTGTTGCTAAAGAAGAATAAAAATGGTTTTCAGTTGGTAACGCGCCGCGGGCAATCACCCGCGGCGCCTTGCTATACTCAGGATATAATTAAAAACAGCATGCTCTAAACATGCTGTTTTTAATTTTTATTCTTTACGGCTTTTCAATCTACTGTCCCGCAATTTCGCGTGCAAAAGTTGTTGCCATTGATGCTGCTTTTTCGTAAGCGTTTGGTGAATCTTCTTTTAGCAACTGTGCGTATGCCAAGTTGAAAAATGCCTCTGTTTTTGCCATTATGTCAGGATTTTTAAGCATAAAGTTTACATCCTCTTTTACATTGTCGGCTCTTTTTATCTGTGAACGTCCCACAATATCTGCCTGTCCTGCCAAATTTTCAATGGTTTTCTTTTCAGCCTGTTCTCCATTGTCTCCCAATATCGGTTTTGCAGCTTGAGCATGCTGCACTCCTTGAATATTCTGTATTCCGTTCATTCTGTTAATTTCTGTCATTTCTTCATCCCTCGTTTATTCTCTGTCTGTTCCTTTCTCATCTGTACAAAAACATGACCCGAAATAATTTTTGTTATTTTTTATTTTGAAACGTTACAAAAATTAACATTATAACGCATTTTTTATCTTGTCAATAAATCCCTCTTTTAATTTTTTGCCCGTATTAAGTTCATAGAGTTTTCTATAAAGTTGTCTTTCTTCTTCCGGTAATTTTTTGCAATTAGGGATAATAACGTCGAAAATCACGACATGATCGCCGCGTTGAGAGTTTCTTCCCACAACGGAAATTCCTGCGCCGCGAAGTTTAAGAGTATCATGACTTTGTGTTCCTGCCGGAACGTTGATTGTTCTTTCACCGTCAAGGGTTTTGATTGTAATTTCATCTCCCATAACCGCTTGAGCAGGAGTAAGTTCAAGTGTTGTATAAACGTTATATCCGTCGCGTTTGAAATAATCAGAGTCCTGAACGTATAGAACAACATATAAATCACCCGCAGGTCCGCCGTTTTTGCCGGCATCTCCTTCTCCTGACAGACGCATTTTTGAGCCTGTATCAACCCCTGCTGGGATTTTAAGTTCGAGTTTCTTTTCTTTTGTTTCCATGCCCGTACCTTTACATTTAGGACATGGGTCTGTTATTTTAACCCCTTTGCCATGACAATCGGGACATGTTCCGATTTGAGTAAAACTACCAAGAGGTGTTCGAACGGATTGCTGAACCTGTCCTGTTCCGTTACATGTCGGACATTTTACGGGTTGAGAACCTTTTTTTGCCCCTGTTCCGTTACATTCTTTGCATGTCTCAAGATGATCAACTTTAATTTCTTTTGTGGTTCCAAACACAGCTTCTTCAAACGTTAATTCTACATTAACGCGCAAATCTTGTCCTTGTTGAGGAGCATTTGGATCCCGTTGACGAGAGAATCCGCCAAAACCTCCTCCGAAAAACGAATTAAAGATTTCGCTCAAATCACCAAAACCGCTTGCAAAAGGTCCTTGAGAATCATAACCCGAATTTTTTAACCCGTCTTCGCCATATCTGTCATACATTTGGCGTTTTTCATCGTCCATAAGAACTTCATAGGCTTTGCCAAGTTCTTTAAATTTTTCTTCGGCATCCGGTGCTTTGTTTACGTCCGGGTGCAATACTCTCGCTTTTTTTCTGAACGCACTTTTAATCTCATCTTTTGTCGCGTTTTTAGATACTTCCAATATTTCGTAATAATCAGCCATTCACTACTCCTGTGCCGCCACATTAACAAGCGACGCTCTCAAAACCTTGTCATGGAATTTATATCCCTTTTGTAATTCCATTATAACATGATTTTCTTCAACATCATTTGTCGGAGTTCTCATTACAGCCTCATGAACATTAGGGTTAAACTCTTCACCCTGAGCCTTAATAACTTCAAGTCCGAGTTTTGAAAGATTTTCAAACATTTGGTTATAAAGAACGTAGAAAGAGTCTTTAACCTGTTGCACATCTTCCGCCTTGTCAATAGCGGTTTTTGCTCTGTCAAAGTTATCAAGAACCTCTATTAATTTTTTCATAGACTCTTCAGCCCCGTAAGCGATAAGACTTTCGCGCTCCTGAGCCTGACGTTTTCTGTAGTTATCAAAATCCGCCGCAAGTCTGATGTATTGGTTATTAAGATTTTCAAAATCTTCTTTGATTTTTGCAGCATCTTCATTTGATTTATCTTGTACTTCTTCTGTTTTTACCTCTTCCTCAATCTCATTTTCCGAAAAAGGATTGTTGGAAACTTCTTGTTTTTTATGCTTTTTCATTTTTAACCTCTCAAACATTGTCTTTTAAATATTATAAAATAAGATATGTAAAAAACCAAATTTATTTATTTTTTTTTAACAATTAAAAAATGCCCGAATAAATCGGACATTTTAAAAATTTGACATTAAACCAAAGCTTACAAAACTTTTTGAACTTTACCTGCTTTAAGGCATGAAGTACAAACTTTGATTTTTTTAACTGTTCCGTTTTCGCAAACCTTTACAGTTTGAAGATTTGGAGCTTGACGGTGTACAATTTGTTTATGTGAGAAAGTCAGTTTTGCTGCTTTCAATGGAGTTTTTCCGCATATTTCACATTGTCTTGACATGATATTTCCCCTTTATAATGTTTTTCTTTGCTATTAGTGTATATCAAAAAAAAATATTTTACAAGCAGTTTTTTAAAAATTCTTCTTTTTGTTTTCGAGACAAGGCTTTTATTCGACATTCTTCTTTCAAAGCCTCTTGTTTAGTGTTAAATTCTTTTGAAAAAATAACTCTTTCGGGTTTGTGCATGCGTGTATATTTTGCGCCATGCCCGGACTTATGTGCGGCAAATCTTTTTTCCACATCATCAGTATATCCGCAGTAATAGGTATTATCTTTTGTTAATATTATGTAAACGTAGTACTTTTTCACATATATTATGATAATATATTTTTATGATAAAAGATAAAATTACAAATTACTTAACATATTCAAACCTATCGGACGGATTAAGAGCGGGATTGAAATATCTTGCACAAACGGATTTTTCAACGCTCGAAAACGGCACCTATGAGATTTTGGGCAAAGATGTTTACGCAATTATTCAGGAATATTTTACGAAAGAGAGCGGGCAGCTTGAGGCACACAGGGAATATGCCGATATTCAGTATATAATTGAGGGTGAAGAAAAAATCGGATATGCGGAATTAAAACATCAAACTCCCGCAACGGATTATAAGCCTGACATTATATTTTACGAGGATAAGGAAGAAATATTTATTTCAATGCAAGCAGGTGATTTTGCGATATTTTATCCCGAAGATTTGCACATGCCATGCATTATGGTTGAGAAACCGCAAAAAGTTCGCAAGGTCGTTGTTAAAGTGAGAGTTTAAATATAGAAAAGTTTTGGAATATAGTATATAATGATTATGTTTAGAGGACAAGTGCGAACGTAGCGGACTCTCTTCCAATTCCACATTAAATGCAACGGACACCTCTCCATAATGTTTCATTTGGCTCAACTCTTAACAGACTCATTTTGGCTGACGGAACAGTTGCCCTTCTTCGCTCAGGCATTGCTGATTTATCCGTTTTTGTAGATATTAACGGTGCCAAAGAGCCAAATACTTTGGGTCGTGATATTTTTAGATTTAATTATAATAAAGACGGAAAAATATTTTTTAACAGATATGGACAAAGTCCGTCGGACGAATCCGACAATTCTTGGGCTTCTTGTAATCCAACCCGCGGCGAGGGCTGGGCGTGTGTTGAATGGGTATATTTTAAAGAAAACATGGATTACCTGCACTGTGCCGATGAACTTGATTGGAATACTAAAACACGAAGTGGTTAATAAATCACGAGCGGGGTATAAAATCCCCGCTCATTTTCTAAACCGCTGTTTTTTCCTTTTGATGTTCTGTTTTTCCTTTGTTCAAAATATATTTAAACAATCCCCAGGCTTTTGGAGTTTTTCTTTCCGTATAAGGGTCAACCTCGTCATGCTCTGAGTATTTTACAAGCGCATCGTACACACAGCTATGAAATTTGCCTGCGTCAGTTTCTTTTTTGATGACAGCAAGAGCATCTTCCTTGCTCATTTCTTTTTTGTAAGACCGTCGTTCCCGCAACGCAGAATATATATCCGCCATGGAAAGTATTTGCAAGTTTACGTTTGTAACTTCTTCCCGTGATTGCAAAATCGGATTTGACGTGTGATGATCCTGGTGACTCTGATGATGCGCCTTAATCAAATTAAGACTGTCTGCATCCAAATCGGTCGTTTTTAACATTTCATAACTAAGACGGGCATGCTCACGCATAATCTTTAATTCATCTTCATTTAATCTGCCCGGTTTGTTTATAATGCTTTCCGGAATTATTACTTTGGCTATATCGTGCAATCCTGTCGCATTTTTCAAAGCATTCGGATTAACCTGGCTTTTCACTTCTCTTGGCAAATATTTAATCATTCCAAGTGCAATATTGGTTGTTTGAGGCAGGTGGTTGCTTACAAGGTTGTTCAAAATATTCATGTTGATTTTTATGTTTATCTTGAATCCCTTCATGACATTGGAAATCTCATCGTTAACTCTAATCATTTCGGAAATTGATTTTTCGTTAAGATATTTTGAAAAATTCGTGTCAAACCCTGAATAATCTGCGTTATCCACGTCGCCGTAGCATTTGAGTGCTGATTTGTTATCTATTTTGCTTGAGAAAAAATCCTTTACGCAAACCTGACCGGAACTGTTTCCAAATCCCATGCTTTCCCTACCTAAATAACTATACCCTTACTCCTATATAAAGTCTTTTTTTTACAAAAAATTGCCTCATTTAGAAGAATATTGTTAAGATTTGTTAATAATTATAAATGTTTTCATTAAAAGTCGTAAAATCAGATTATGAAAGTACTGGCATATTTACACACACATTGGGACAGAGAGTGGTATCGGGAGTTTGAAATATTTAGACTTCGTTTGCTCAGGGTTTTTGACAATGTTCTTGAAATGTTGGAAAATAATAAAATTCCGTCGTTTTATTTTGACGGTCAAACAAGCGCATTAGAGGACTACTTGCAAATTCGTCCTGAGAAAGAATTTCTTGTTCGAAAATTAATATCGCAAAAAAAACTTTTTATCGGTCCTTTTTATACCCTTGTTGATGAGTTTTTGACGGATGAAGATTGTTTTAGAAAAAATCTTGAAATAGGGTTGGAATATTCCCGAAAAATGGGATGCGAAGATTTTATAGGATATTTTGCCGACACATTCGGGCATTCTCAGGCTGTTCCTCTAATTCTCAAAGAGTTTGGAATTGATAAATCTATTGTGTGGCGGGGCGTTCCCGAGGAGCTTCCGTCGGAGTTTGTTTTTAACGATGTAAATACGGTTAATCTTGTTCGCGGATATTTTAACGATATTTTTGCAACCGAATTGTCGTTGGAAAAGAAAGCGGAGTTTTTGCAAGGACATATTGATAAAATTGCAAAAAAATCTAAAAATCTAATTCTGATGCCTGTCGGTGCTGACCATTTGGGTGTTTCTACCGATATTGCCGAACAAATTAAACGGGTTAACAAACTCCTGAACGGTTATGAAATAGAGCTTTCTAACCCGTTTGAATATTTTAAAAACGTTACGTTTGAAAAGGTTTATGATAATGAATTGCGTGATAATTCTCAAACCTTCATTTTGCAAGGTTGTTATTCCGCAAGAGCGGATGTGAAACGTTGGAGTGCAAAGGCTTCCCGTAAATTATTTTTGGCAGAAAAAATTTCAAAACAATATTCCAAAAACTACGATGAAGTGATTAAATATGCGTACAAATTGTTACTTCAAAACCTTGCACATGACGGTATTTGCGGGTGTTCAACCGATGAAGTGCACAGTGAGAACATTACGCGTTATAAAAAGGTTCTTCAGATTGCCGAAACTATTATTAAAGAAATTACGCTGAAGTTTGATAAAAATGAAATCTCAGACGAAAATTTTTGCGGAGTTTTGTATGTAAATTCTGATAAAAAGGGTGAGGTTGTTTCCGTAAAAAAATCCGTTGATGACAAATTATTTTATGACACGTTAAAAATCCCCGTGACGGAAGATTTCAGACCAATTTATACTAACGTCGTTGCGGTAGGGTTGCCGAAGGAAACGGACTTGAAAATTACTGAGACCAAAATTGAAAACAGTAAAATTTCTCTTGAGGTAAAAAACAATCAAATTATTGTGACCGACAAAGTTAAAAATCAAACTTACGATGATTTTATGACCCTCGTTGATTTTAAAGATTTGGGAGACACATACAACTTTGCTCCGGATGTTAACGATTTGGGAAACGAGGCTGAAATAGTTTCTTCGAAAATCTTGAGACGCGGAAAAATCCAAGCTGTTCTTTTCTTGAAGTTGAGATTAAAAAATGAAAATTTCAAGGTTGAAGTTTCGTTGAATAAGTTTTCGCACTTGTTAAAATTCAGGTTTGATTGGATAAATCGTCATAAAAATCATCTTTTGCAAGCCCGGTTTAATTTAAAAGATGATGTTTCGAAAACTTGTGCACAGTCCATGGGATATTTATTTGAGCGAGACTTTGACCCTGATTATAATATCAGAGAAAATTTGCCAAAGACAAGGGGATTGGAGGCAAAAACAAACACTGCGCCGTTTCAAAAATATTTATGGAGTCAGGGAATTGAATTTATATCGGATGGAGTTTTTGAATATGAAGTGTTTAAAAAATCTCTATCATTGACCTTGCTGCGTTCAATCGGTATAATTTCGAACCCTAAAAATCCCGCGCGAACGACGCCTGCGGGACCACCGATTGATGTTCCTTCTGCACAACTGTTAGGACAAAATACGGCAGAATTTTGGGTCGGCTTTGCCGATAAAATAATGCGTAAAAAATCCTTGGACGAGGTGTTTCCGACTGTTGTTGTGAAAAATCAACAGCTTTAAAATTTTTAAAAATATATGTTAAATCGGTACAATGGGAGCGAAGCAATCCCAAACGCACTTAATACCCGTCATTCCGAACTTGTTTCGGAATCTGTTAAAGCCGTGTCACAAAAACAGACCCTGATGTCTAACGACGACAGGCTTACACAATTTTTGAAGATGCTGAACCGAGTGACAAAGGGAACATCTGAGCCCAATTTGTCAGGGATGCTGAAACAAGTTCAGCATGACAATGTTGGCGAAGATTGTGACCCTGTCTGCGAAGCTCAGCATGACAAAAATTG
>JAFUZZ010000148.1 GCA_017476325.1 bacterium
AATTTGTTTTAAATCTAAAATATCCAAATTAAAAGAACAGGATATACCTGTTCTTTTAATTTGGACCATCTTGGACTTGAACCAAGGACCTCACCCTTATCAGGGGTGCACTCTAACCACCTGAGCTAATGGCCCCTATTCCTTACATGTTCTAATTTATCATGAAATATTTTTAAAATCAAGAACTTTTTTCTAAAAATATTTTTTTTAATGAGAGGGAATAAAATCCCCCCCCATATCAAATTCTTATCTATTTAATAAGGATAGTCTTCTTTAAATTCCCAATCATCTTTTTGAAGTAAACCTGCACAATAAATTCCATTTTCTGTACATAATTGAAGAAGTTCATCTCTTGTTTTTACTAACGCATAGTATCCGCAAAAAGTCAATTTTCCCGAAGAATCACAATATGTCTTAATATTTTGTTCATTTAAACATTGCAAAAAAGTAAAACGATCCTTTCCTTTTTCATTTGGTCCTTTTTCTCCATTAATATCATACATATAATCCATGCACCCACCATTTATCATAATTATTTCAGTTCCATCAGTCATTGAAACAATAAATCTTGGAATACCTTCTTCTAAACGGTTTGAAGTATTATTATATTTAATGTACGGAGCAATATAAGTTTCAAAAAAAATCCTTGTATTTTCAACCCTAACTTGTTGATAATTTTCGACTGAAGTATCATTTCCTGCTTTAAACCACTTGTCACATGAACCATTTTCAACTTCACTTAACTTTATTGCATTTGTTATTGTAGAATAAAATTTTTTAAGTGAAGTTGTCTTTTGATGATTTTTAACACTTTGCATCAATGTTGGAATGGTTAGTGCCGCAACAACACCAATGATACCGAGGGTGATTAAGACCTCAGCAAGTGTAAAGGCACATTTTTGGGTACTTCGGGATTGCCACGCCGACAAGTCGGCTCGCAATGACGTGCAAGTAAAATTTTCAAGACCTAAATACGCTATTTGCCTATCTTTGAGACCTACCGTCCCCCCCCCCTGCTCGGGTCAATAAATTTTTCATAAGTTTTCTCCTTACTTTGTCTAATACTCTCAGGGTACAGATCCTGAAATAAATTCAGAATGACAGGTAGCTGTCATTCCGAACTTGGTTCGGAATCTGTCTTTTTTTCCTGACTTTATTATTATATACCATGTCTCAAAAAACTTCAAGCCCCAATGTGCAAATTATTCTTGCGAAATTCTTGCAGGGAACCCGTTTCTTGTCAATTCCCCTGCAGCTTGCTCCGCTCTCGAACGCTCCGCAAAAGAACCGATTTGAAGTGTATATACGCCGTTCACATTCTTAACAAACGGACTCACATCCAAGCCCGAATCCATTAAAATATCTTTTGCAACCTTTGCCTGTGTCGAATTTGAATATTTTCCTACATATACCTTATAAACATTACTTTGCTGCGTTGTTTGTAAAATTACTTCATTCTTATCAGGTCGAGGTGCCTCATAAGCAGGCATTACGGCAGGTTCGTTACTCTTTTGCTCTGATGCTGACTTTTCTTTTTTTAAAGATGTCACCGGCAATTCTATTTTCTCTTCTTCCGCATAATCATCCTTTTCTGATGATGCAGTCTCTTCTTCCCCTGTTTGCTCATACAACGAAAGCTTGCCTAAATCATCCAAATCTATCGTTCGTAATCTACTGTCAACAAACTGTTTTACACCAAGACCAATATTTTTTTCTTCCATTTCAACATCATCACCAATGGTAACATCAACGTCCGGTGCTATTACACTCGCTAAAACCAAAAATGCAGCCAATGAAAAGAAAAATGTCCATAAAAACAAAGATAATCTGCGTTTAGGATTTGTATCCTTTTTCTTTTTATATCTGTCATAAGTTAAATAATCAGGTGTTTTCATCTGTAACTATCTCCCGCTTACCTTGGTTGTTGCAAGAACTATATCTTCAATTTCATTCGCATATTTTTCTATAACTTTTTGTGCAAATTTTCTTGTATCTATACCCTTGATTGAGTTTAATTCCGCAGCATCAACAGGGGCTCCCGTTGAATCTATATTGACACCGGTATGGATTAACACGGATGTTGCCGATTTGGTCGCAATGGAAACCGATAATTTTTTTCCGTCTATAAACAAATCATCTCCATCACGAACAACCTTAATGTTGTAATCTTGTTCCAAAACCTCTTTTAAAGTCGTAATAAGAAGTCTTTGACGCAAAACGCCCTCAACCATGCCAATATTAAAGGTTTCACAAATAAAATTAATCATCTTTTTTGAATATATCGGCTCATTATTGATTACATCTTCAACGTCAACCATTTCGGTTAATTTGACTTCGCACTCACCCAAAAATGCAACAATAGCATCTCCTTGAATTTTAAAGTTTTTATAAATCCAATGCGGTGCAAGTTCTAACCCTGTATATTTAATTTCTTCATCTATTAGTTTAGTTTTCATCATTTCCAAAAATCTCTTTAATTAAATCAAAACATTCATTTTCCGCCAACGCCCGTTTTAACCTCTTGCAAGATTCACATTGCCCGCAATGTCCGTCATCACTGTTATAACAACTTTGAACCAACGTAAGCGGAATATTATTTTCCTTTGCTGTTTTTACTATACCATTTTTATCAAAATTAATCAACGGGGCAACAATAATTGGTTTAACCAGTGTTGAATATTCAAAGGTTTTATTAATACGTGCTATAAACTCTGATGTATTATCAGGAAAAGTTTTTGCCTCTTCCGCATTCGCACCAATGATAATCTCTTTATAACCGAACGAATCACAATATGCGGCGGCAATATTTAAAAATAACCCGTTACGATTCGGCACCCACACGGATTTTGCACTGTTTTTACAAGTTTCTTCATCATCAAGGTTAACACAAGGAACATCGTCATCGGATACCAATGCCGTTGAGGTTATTTCTTTTAGCAAATCCAATTTTATTACTTTGTGCTTTATTCCGTAATAATTACAAATTTTTTTTGAGGCATTTATTTCTTTTCGGACTGACTTTTGACCGTAATCGAATGTTATAGCAAGTTCTATATCGTTTTTCTTAAGTCCGCAGCTTACCAAAGAATCTAAACCGCCCGATAGTAAAATAATTGATTTCATAATTTTAGAATACAATAAAACAATTATTTTTCAATAAACAATACGGTACTTCTTCCTGATGCAACATATTTATTTCCTACAGGAATTTCTTCCCCAACATTTGCAAAGTTATTTTTCAATGCTGATTTTTCGGAAGTATCAGCAACCAAGTACCATTTTTTACCGTCTAAGTTTTTAGGCAAATTAATTGCAATGTCTCCATCGGCTTTGTTAATACCGGTATAAATTGATGCGGCAGAATCACCGTATTCGGTACCGTCAATTCTATATCCAAGATAATTGTTTTGAGAATTATCCAAATATCTTCCGTCTGCTTCCCATCCGTTTGCCATTACCCAGGTTACGTCTTTTAAGCCGTTGTTATTGTTGTCTCTTCCTGAGAAAAAGTTTACATCGCGCAATGCAGGGTGTGCATTTCTGAAATTAGCGGCTTTCTTTACAAACTCTTGCATATTTTTTTGAGTTTCGTTCAAGTTCCAATTAATATAATTTTTTTCGTTATCCAAACAATATGCGTTGTTGTTACCGTATTGAGTTCTGATAACTTCATCACCGCCGGTAATCATCGGAGTACCTTTAGATACAAACAAGGTTAGGAATGCGTTTTTCATGGCTTGAATTTGGCGTTTAAAATCACCAAAATTGTCCCAAGAAATATTGTCAGAACTTCCGCCGTCTGATTTAAAATCAGGGTTATAATTTACAGCATCATTATAGCTGAACAAATCTTTCATCGTAAAACCATCGTGGCAAGTAACGAAATTTACACTTCTTGTTTTTGAGCCGTAGAATTTATCGTTTGAACCGGAAAGCGCTCTTGCAACATCAGAAAGAGGAGTATTTTCCTGTTTATTGAACAAACCTCTGATAACGTTTCTAAAACTGTCATTCCATTCTTTCCAGTTGTTAGGGAAATGTCCTACTTGATAAGTACCATCGCCGCAGGCCCAAGGTTCGGCAATCAAATCAACACTACCCTTTTGAGGATCATCTGTTCTGATATCCAATTTAGAATTCATTTTATTAATTACTGCAGATGCGCCCGGATTAAAATTATAGCCGTCTTGTTCTTTGTCGTTAATCAAAACAGGAGCAAGGTCAAATCTGAATGCGTCAACGCCCATGTCTTCAGACCAATATTTTAAAGAATCAACAATTAAATCACTTCCAAGTTGGCTTGCGCTGTTCATATTAGCGCCGCAACCGCTGTTATCCCAATAGTATTGACCGTTTGCGGTTGTTTCATAATATTGGCGGTTGTCCAAACCTCTCATAGAGAACAAAGAAACAACTTCTTTATCACCCCAAGTTCCGCCCTCACCTGTGTGGTTGTAAACAACATCCATACAAACTTTGATGCCTTGGTCATGGAATGCTTTTACCATTTCTTTAAATTCTTTAACCGCACCGCCAGGAGTTTTGTCATAAGCATAACGTTTGTTTGGAGCAAAGAAGTTAATTGTTTGATAACCCCAATAGTTACCGTTTCCGCCTATTGATTCATTTCTGTCATCATCAAATTCTTGAACAGGTAAAAATTCAACCGCGGTTATACCCATTTCTTTAAGGTATTTTGCTTTCATAGCAGCACCTTTATATGTTCCGCGGTATTCTTCAGGGATTTTTTCGTCAAGTTTAGAAAAACCTCTCATGTGAACTTCATAAACAATATCATCTTTCAATGCACGTTTTGGTTTTACACCTGTTGAGATATTGTCTTGAACAACAAAAATACCTTTAGGAGCAACAGCGGCGGTATCTTTCAAATAGTTAGCATTACCTGTTGTATAAATAGCATCATCAACATATCTGCCTTGAACAGCAGGTGATACAGGGTCATGGCTGATTTCTTTTGCATAAGGGTCAAAAAGAAGTTTATTAGGGTTAAATCTGTTACCGTTATTATCAACGTGAGATTTAAAACCTAAACTTGAACCGGGAGTCCAGTTTTTATCGTATTCCCAGTTTGGACCCCATGCTCTGTAGCCATAGTAAACAGGTTGTTTATCTTCTAATGACATTTTCAAGTCATCTTGAGTTTTCTTATCAAGAGTATAAGTCCAATTATCGCCTTTTCTTTTCATTTCAACGGTTTTAATAACTTTACCGTCAACAGGTTTATCAAATAAATAGAGGTTAATATGAGTAGCATTTTTAGATGCAACAGAGAAGTTAAGATTTTGAGTCATGGCATCATATTGAACACCGTTAACCTTTTGGACTTTTTGAGTCTTCTTAGGTAAAATAACCCCAAAAGCGGCAGCAGATACGGCGGCAGGCAATCCCCATTGAGGAAGATTTTTAGAAAAAGGAGCCGCAGCTTTGTGAATTGGTGCAGATACATGTTTAAATTTCGCGTTTTGTATATTTTTTACAAACTCGTTAGAAACTTTTTGTACAGAAACCATAAATTACTCCACAATATACACTACCTACATATATAAAAAAACATGAAACCCAAATTTATTAACAATAAGCGACCATTATGTTAAGATTTTGTTACGTTTTGTTTATCCCCAATGAATAAAAGAGCAAAGGCACAGATGCGATTTTGTTACCTGCCGAATAAGCAGGTGGGTGACCGCCTTAATAAATCCGTTTCCCACTGGCGAAGAAACTTCGGTGGGTATACTGCATTATGTCAGAGTCGAATCTCCCGTTATAGTAAAATGTAGGAACAAAATAAACACCTATGCCCCGCAGTAGACATTATTGCATGCTATTAAAAAAATATCAACACCCCATGATGGGGCTCTACAGAAATCGCCTTTTTCGAGTTTTTCGACTCTCGGTTTTTCTTTACTACTCAAATCTTTCGTTCGAAAAACTCGGGCGATGTGTGCTACTTATTAGACTACTTTAGTCTATCATGTATTTGAACTGGCACACACTACTGTCAAAATATTTGTATAAATTGAATGTAGTCATTTTTATTAATAAATTTTTAGTAATTTTTATAAAATATTTTTTCGAAAAAAATTTTATAAAAAAATATATAACAAAAGTTTCGAATAAATTTTCGAAATAAATTTTCATAAGAAAATTAATGGAAATATAACAAAAACAAACTTATAATAGCGATAAAAATAAAAGAAAGGAACATAAAAATGAAAGATTTATCACTACAACAAATTTTTGCGAGGGCGGAAGAAATACAATACGAAAAAAATATACATTACACAGAAACTACCGCCATTAGCGGAAAAACGTATCTGGGTTCATCACTTGAAGGTTTAAAAAAAATTTCATTAAAAATTTATTTACATTGTTCTTTTTGCAATCCTCAAGAAGTTATTGACGAAATAGAAAACTATAGCAAAAATAAAAAGGTTTTCGATTATTTCCAAAACGAAAAATATATGGGCGAATTTTTGATTACGAAATATGATGTGAGCCTAACACAAGTCTTTAATGAAACCTTAATCTGCGCAATAATTAATGTTCAATTAACAGAGGCTGTCATGCCGGAAATCCCAAAAACATCTTTATTACCATATAAGTCATACCCTGCAGATTCAGACATCATTAAAAACATTAAAAAGAAAGCAGAGAAAGCTCATAGAGAAAGTATCATTGATGCAGCAAGAAATGTAGCAATACCGGATAATATATCAAATATCGCAAAAAAAGTATTAAATACATTTAAGGATAGTGCCATTTTGTGCCTTGAAAAGAATGGGTTAGTTTCTGTTTATTACGAAGTAGAAAAGCATATTGAAAATCTTGAGCAAGATAAAATTTTAACAGAAATAGAAAAATAGATTATAAAAACAGTACTTAGAAAAATTCCTGAAGCAGCATTTGACGAGGCAATAGGACAAACCCCAAAAGAAACAATTACACGGGAAACCTTTGCGTTGACAGACTCTAAGGCGAGTCAAAAATGGATTATGCCATGCAAAGGTAGAAATAAGAACAATTATGGAGAACAAAGACCTACGCATACTCATGATGGCATTGATATTATAGTTCCTATAGGGACTCCAATTAGAGCAGTTGCGGATGGGAAAGTCGTAGTAAAAAATATAGATAAAAAAGGTATTGATAAAGGTTATGGCAGATACATTGTGCTTGAACATAACGTAGATGGCAAAATCATTACAAGTGAATATGGACATCTCTCAAAATGGAAAGATGGTTTAAAGTATGGAATAAAAGTTAAACAAGGAGAAATTATTGCTTTTAGCGGTAATACAGGCTCGTCAAGCAAGCCTCATGTACACCTCACTATCAGAGAAGGTAAATATAGAGGGACACATGTTAATCCATACAAATATATAAATCCTCAATTATTTTACGAAGATAAGCGTTGAACTTTTTTTAAATAGCGTCTTATAATTTTACTTTGCTTAATTTCATATTTCACTATTTTTTTAAGTTTCTCAGTATTTACATTATTATCTCTAAAATACGGTTTCATGTATTTTTCAAACGGCGTTACCCAATCGGCTCCGGGAGGGTCATAATCAATTTTCAAGTATTTTTCTTGCGTTAGTTGAACCAATTTGGCATATAATTTTAAGTCTGCTGTCGGAATATAGAGATCATCAACAAAGCCCAAATCCGCAGCCATATACGCATCATACCCATTTTTTAAAATTTTCTCATAAAGTTGTTTTCCATACTCAACATCTTCATCAATATTTTTAATAATCTTCGGATACTCTTCATCAATAATCTGTTCAATTTCCGCCTTGTATTGCTTGCTCAATTCTTTCGGTATCGGAACATATTCCGCGTCCGCATCAGCAAAAACAGGCAGACAAAATTTTATTATTATCATTAGTATTACAAATGTTTTTTTCATATTCAAATTATATGTCACTTAATGAAAATTTCAATATACTCTTTCCAAACAAAAACGGACGAAATTTTAAAAATCGCCCGTTTTGTTAATTTAATATAATTTCAATTTACACGTTATCAAGTGCATCAACACCCGGAAGAACCTTTCCTTCGATAAATTCTAAAGATGCTCCGCCGCCTGTTGAAACATATGTGAAATCCTCTGCCTTACAGAATTTTTTAGCCGCTGAAACAGAATCTCCGCCGCCGATTACGGATGTTGCTCCGTTCTTTGTTGCTTCAACTACTGCATTCAAAACAGCCTTTGTTCCCTCTGCGAATTTAGGATTTTCAAACGCACCCACAGGGCCGTTCATCAATATTGTTTTTGATGACTTAATTACTTCGGCAAACGCTTTTCTTGACTCTTCTCCTGCATCTACGCCTTCAAATCCGTCAGGAATTTCGTTAATTTTAACAAACTTGTTCGTTCCGTTGCCGGAAAAATCGTCCGTAACCAAAACATCTGTCGCCATTACAAGGTTAACACCTTTCTCTTGTGCTTTCTTTTGGATAGCCTTTGCAACGTCAAGTTGATCATCTTCGCAAATTGATGTTCCGATTTTACCGCCGTTTGCCTTAACAAAAGTATAAGCCATACCTCCGCCGATAATCATATTATCAACTTTGTCAAGCAAGTTTTCCAAAACACCGATTTTTGATGAAACTTTTGCACCGCCAACAATCGCCGTAAACGGTCTTGTTGGGTTATCAAGTGCTTGAGACAAGCATCTGATTTCTTTTTCCATCAACAAACCTGAAACAGCAGGTTTAACCAATTTTGCAACTTTAGCTGTTGATGTGTGGTTTCTGTGAGCGGCACCAAAAGCATCGTTAACATAGAAATCGCCAAGTTTTGCAAGTTCTTCGGCAAAAGTCATGTCGTCATCTTTTGCTTCTTCTGCTTTGTAGTAACGGATGTTTTCCAACAAAGCAACCTGACCGTCTTGCAAGTCTGCCAATTCCTTATCGGCTCCCTCTCCTACAGGAGATTTTACAAACTTAACGTCTTGGCCCAAAACTTTTGACATATATTTTGCAACAGGTTCAAGCGATAAATCTTCAAGTTTTTGACCTTCTTTTAATTTTTGAGGACGTCCCAAGTGAGCCATCAAAATAATTTTTGCACCTTTGTCTTGCAAATATTTAACGGTTGGTAAAATTGCCTGTATTCTTGTATCGTCAGTAACATTTTTATCAGCATCCAACGGTACGTTAATATCAACTCTAACTAACGCTCTTTTTCCTTGAATGTCAGATAAATCTTTAATGCTTTTTTTCATTTTTATCTCCTTTGACTAGCTATTACCTTAAACATTTAATATCGGGCAAGTGTTGCTCCCGCCCGATATTAATATTATCAAATAAAAATATTTCGTCAAATTAAATAATTAAAATTTAAACGGATAATCTTCAGGAATTTTCCAAGCGTTATACTCGATTAAACTGGTACAATATTGTCCCATATTATTACATCCGTAAGGTGAATGATTATATAAAGCGTTTTCTGTTCCATCCCAACGAAATTTATAAGGAACAAATCCTTTTCCTAAAATGTATTTTGCATCATCCGCACTGTGTCCGTTTTGTAAACCCGGATAAAAATTAAAAATAAAACAACTCTTTCCCATTTGACAAGCGCCTATATTTTCATAATCCGCATCTTTAGATTTTGGATAGAATGTAACAGCATAATAAGAAATATATACAAGGCTTCCATCCGGAAATTCAGCAATAACACCTATATCATCATTAGAAACAGAGGTTGTTTTTAAATAAGGTTGTAAATACTTCTCAAACCAAGATTTTGTTGCCTCACCGTTTAACGTTATTTTGTCCCATTTTAGGTGAGAGCCGTTATCAACCTCAGAGAGTTTAACAGCATTTTGCATAATTGAATAAAATTTTTGAAGTCTTGTTTCAACAATACGTTTGTTGTTATTTGAAATTAGTGTCGGAATTGTAAGAGCGGCAACGACACCGATTATGCCGAGAGTGATTAGGACTTCGGCTAATGTAAAGCCCCTCATCCGCCCTTTTGGCACCTTCTCCCTTAGGGAGAAGGATACTACTCTTTCCCCCTCGCCCTTTGGGAGAGGGCAGGGGTGAGGGCTATATTTTGTGTTCGATGCGGAATTGGAATAGAGTCCGCTACGTTCGCACTCGTCCTCTATACATGTCATCGCGATGCAAAGGGAACCACAGAGCGGAACGCGATGTGTGTGACCCTGCATGCGGAGGCGAAGCCGTAGAAGCCTGAACGTATGTGAATGCCGTCGCGATCCTATGTCTTTTCTTTTTTCTATGTCATAAGATTGCGACGTCGTGCTGACGCACTCCTCGCAATGACATGGTAGAATATGTTGCGCATCCAATGTGGA
>JAFUZZ010000149.1 GCA_017476325.1 bacterium
TAAGATTGCGACGTCGTGCTGACGCACTCCTCGCAATGACATGGTGGGGTGTCCCCTGCGTCCAATGCGGAATTGGAACTCCATCCGTCACCCTGAACTCGGGACAAAGCGAACCAAAAAATTTGTCATTCTGAATTTATTTCAGAATCTTAAATTTTTTGTGTGAGCCTGTCGTCGTTAGACATCGGAATCTGTCTGTTTTCCTGACATTCTTATTATAAACTATTTTACAATTTTTTCAAGCCCCCTCTTTTTCCGAAAAAAATAACCCAAATTAATCTTTCATAATTTTAATAAAAGTTTCAACAAGTTCAGGATTCCATTTTTTGCCTGACTCCTGTTCAA
Organism: bacterium; assembly: GCA_017476325.1. Lineage (GTDB taxonomy): Bacteria > Cyanobacteriota > Vampirovibrionia > Gastranaerophilales > Gastranaerophilaceae > QHMH01. The sequence continues at coordinate 346 of JAFUZZ010000149.1, forward strand.
TAATATCGAGCGCATCTTTTTTGGACATTGCCTTTCGGTACGAACGCGGCTCAATCAAAGCAAAATAAGAATCTAGCAGCAAAATAATTTGAGAAGTCATCGGAATATTTGTTCCTGACTCTTTCAAAGGATATCCCGTGCCATCCCAATTTTCATGGTGATGCTCAATAATAGGGATAATATCTTGAATATTTGAAATAGGTTTTAATATTTCTCTTGCCGCAATAAGCGGGTGTTCCTTAATTTTTTCTTTTTCTTCATCGGTTAGCGGTTCAGTTTTTAGGAACAACTCCTGCGGAAGCATAAGATTTCCGATATCATATAAAATTTCCGCGATTTTAAGTTTATCAATATCCTGCTCCGATACATCAAACAATTTTGCCAATTTAACGGCAAGTTCAACTTTATTTTTTGTAATTCCCATCTTGTGACTTGGGTTATAGGTCTGAGTCAACATATCGGAAACCGAGTAAAGAGTATCTTTAACAAAAGCTCTTTCGCGTCCGTCAGTGTCCTGAAGTTTTTTGCAAAGTTCATCTGATAAAGCCTTAGATACAGGAACTTTATGTTTTGAAAGAATATCAACAAACGTATCAATAGCAATTTCCTGCCATGATACATTGTCGGAATATTTAGCAAGTTTAACCTGATTACGCCCGTTTTGTTTTGCACTGTACATAGCCTGATCAACCAATTCTATCAAATCTTCAGGATTGTCCGTATGTTCAAAAAACGTTGCAACACCGATACTTGCCGTTACATGTCCTATTGTGTCAAGTTTTTCGGATTCTAATGCGCTTCTGATTCTTTCGGCAGCAATCATTCCGCCTTGGGAATCAACACCCGGAAGTAAAATATTAAACTCTTCGCCGCCCATTCTTGCCGCAACATCAATGGAGCGCGCGTTCGCTTTTAGAACTTTTGCAACTGTTGAAATTGCCAAATCGCCGAAGGTGTGTCCGTAAGTATCATTAATTTTTTTTAAATGATCCAAATCAAGACCTATAATTGTAAACTTTTGGTTCATTCTGCGCGCACGCAAAACTTCGTTTTCGAAAAACTCATTAAAGTATCTTCTATTGTAAAGTCCGGTAAGAGCATCAGTTACAGCCTGATTTTTAACAACCTGAAATAAATCGGCAATAGTTATTGACAAATCAATTTGCTGCGAAAAGAGTTTCAAAAAATCGGTTTCATTGTCATCCATATAGCTCCGTTCGGAAAACACAACCAACCATCCGAAAGGCTTTTCATGAGTATATAGAGGAATAACAATTAATGCGCGGCTTTTAGCATTTTTGAGCATTTTTCTCAAAACATCTTCTTTAAGATTAAGAGCCATACTTCTGAGACTGCCGCGCAAATCCGTAGATAATAATATTTTATTTTTCTCTAAAGAGTCAAAAAATATCCCCTCATTGGGATAATTTAATATAAGGTCCTCACCTGAGTCTTTAAGCACTCTGTGCATTTTTTCGTTTATAGAATCATTTGATTGAGAAATAATTTCAGGAACTTTTTCTCCGTCAAATTCTTTTGCCTGAACAATGGCACAACTTAAATAGTTTAATTCTTCTTGTAAAATAGAAACTATTGATTGGAAAACATTTGAAAGCGGTTGAGAGGAATTCATCATATCCAAAATATGCTGCAAGGAAAGCATTCTTTTGTTAGTAACTTTAATTTCCTGAACGCGTTGAGCAACATCTTTTTCGCGTTTAAGATTTTTTTCGTAAACTTCCAAAAAGTCTTCTTTGTTACGAATCATACGCATTTCAAAGCGCGCTATTTGCCGTCTTAATTCCTCAATCTTTCTAAAAAATTTCATAGCATGATTATACTACGATAATTTAGAATTTAGATAAACTAGCCCAAAACATTATTTACAATTTTAATAATTTCGTCGGGCAAAATATTTTTTGTACAATTACAATGCCTATTTTGGCACTTTTTCTTAAAACAAGGCTGGCATGGTAAATTTCCTTGCAAAGTAAAATATTTATCGTCATCACCGTATGCACCGAAGCGTTTTGACGGCGTACATGTAAAAATTGTAATCAGCGCCGGTTTCCCGCTGCTCCATGCCAAATTTGAACTTCCCGAATCAGGACTGATTACCAAATCAGCCGATTTAAAAACTTCCAAAAGTTGAGGTAAATTTGTTTTTCCTGCAAGGTTAATTCCTTTTTCAGATATATTTTTAATAAGATTAATATCTTTGTCAGTTCCTGTAAAAATGAGGTTATAGCGTTCGCTGACATAGTCCGCGACAACTTTCCAGTGCTCAATATCCCAGTGTTTATTTTTCCATGTTGTAGCAGGGGATATAACGACAGTTTTCTTATTTTTGTCGATATCTTTCAGTAACGAAGTAACATCTGTCGGAGTTTGAGGCAGGGGAAATTTTATTTCATCGGGATTAATGCCTAAATGTCTGGCAAAATCAAGATTTCTTTCCACAATGTGATAGTTGTAATCTCTAAATTTTGCTTTAGGTTTAACAAATTCATTTCCTCCAAAAACAGAAAGTTCTCTTGCGTCTTTAAACGTTATTCTTCTTTTGGCGCCGCAGAAAGCAAACAAAAAAAGGCTTTTAAACATTTGTTGACAATCAAGAGCAATGTCGTAATTTTCGGCACGAAGATTTCTGATTAATTTAAGAAATTCAGCCCAAGAGAAGCCTTGTTTTCGCCATTTCATGAGCGGAACAAAATGAACATTAGATATATAAGGATTATTTTCTATGACTCCTATACCTCGTTCGGATACGGCAAAATCGACCTGATGACCGTTTTTTTTGAGAATGTTTACAAGCGGGAGTGTAAAAATAACATCGCCCAAAGAAGTTAATCTTATTATTAAAATCTTAGCCATGAGATTATTTTAACACAGAATAAAAAATAGGGCTTGAAGTTTTTCCAAATAAAATATTATAAAATTCTGCAACGTTTATTAACAAAAATCATATAAACAAAAGCGGTCGAAATTTCGACCGCCTAAATCTATTATCACGAAGATTATTAACCGTATTTCGGTGCCAAATCTTGTGCCTTTTGTTCCGCAGATTCTTTCGCTGAATCTTTTTCGCTCTTTAACATCTCTTTCATTTGATTCAAGTCATTCAAAGAAAGTTCTAATCTCTGATCCTGCTTGTTTAATTCGTTTAATTGTGATTTCTTGGCTGTATTGTAAACATCTTTCATTGACTTTTTCATTGCTTCAATACTTTCAAGTTTTGATTGATAATTTGAATAAGCAATTTGTTGATTTTGTCTGTTTTCCTCAACCTTTGCACTGTAGGTATTTGACGCATTCGTATAAACTGTTTTTGCTTGTCTTTCAATCTCTTTTGCACGCTGTAAATCTTTTTTTAATTGATCAAGAGATTTATCCGCAGGCGCTTGAATTTTTCCGGATTCAATATCCGCAACCTGTTGTTCCAATGTGTTTACCGTAGATGTCGCCTCATCTAAAGCGGCTTTCGCATCATTTTGAGTTTTTAATGCTGTAGATGTGTCGTTTTGGTAATTCTTTATCGACAAATCATACTCATTTTTTGCCTCTGTTTTTTGTCCCGTAATAATATAATCAGCACTGTCCTCATACTCTTGCATCATCTCTGTTACCTGAGTAATCTGATCTTGGACTTCTCGTCTTTCCATCTGAGTAGCCGCAATCTTGTAGTTAATCGTACTGATTGACTGAGTATTACCTTGTAAAATTAAAAACTCCATGCTCATAGGCGTTTTCCTTTATTTATTGACTCCAATCATGTCTTCGTCCATGCTATTCCTTTTCTTTAATTTTTTAAACCTTTTTGTTAACAATTTGTTACAAAAGTTTAATATTAATTTAAAAACGCCCGAATTTGTTTCGGACGTTTAAAATCTTTCATTAATTAACTTATGTCTATGCGTATTTAGGAGCAAGTTCTTGCGCTCTTTGTTGAGATGCTTGTGATGCGGATTCAAGTTCTTTATCAATCATAGCCATTTCTGTATTGATTTCGTTTAATCTGATTTCAATTCTGTCTTCTTCTTTGTTTAATGCTTTTAATTGAGCCTTTTCTTCAGCAGCTTGAACATTTTTGTAAGTTTGCATTAATGAAGCAACAACTGCGTTTTGTCTTTGATATTCAGTGTATGCTTGTTGTTGAGCAGATTTTTTATTTTCATTTGCTTGGTATAATCTGTCTTCGAATACTTTAAGAGTATCAGCATCAAGACCTGCACGTTTTGCTTCATTATAAGCAGACTGTGCACTTGATAATGCGGCATTTGATTCAGAGATAGTTTGATTAAAGATTGATGTTGCTTGAGATGATACACCTGATGTGATTGTTGTAAATGCTGATGACAAACTTTCGTTTCTTTCTTGAATATCACTGATTTGTTCTTGGATATCCATTTTTCTCATTTGCAATGTTGATTGTTCAAAGTTTAACTTTGATTTCTTCATTGTGTTCATTTGTTGAATAGCAAAAAACATCATCTCTTTAATCCTCTCTATATCTCTCGTACTTATATAAAGTATTTCTTTTACGAAAAATTGCCTTTTTGGTTTCTTGTAAGTTTACAAAACTTTACAAACCGCGAGAGATATAATAAAATTAAGGATTTGCTATTTGTTTATAGTAATCGTTAGCCTGTTCAAATTTATGAGCGACATTAAACAAGAGACTTTCAGATAAAACAGGAGTTAAAATTTGCAACCCGATTGGCATGCCATCCTTATCAAAACCTGCAGGAACAGACAAGCCCGGAATACCTGCAAGGTTTGCACAAATTGTTGCAATATCCGTTAAATACATTGAAAGCGGATCTTCGGTTTTAGAGCCAAAATCAAATGCAGTATTCGGACAAGTCGGAGAAATTAAAACATCCACTTGTTCAAAAGCTTTATCAAAATCTTGCTTAATTAAAGTTCTCATTTTTTGCGCTTTTTTGTAATAAGCGTCATAGTAACCCGAACTTAGCGCATAAGTACCAAGCATAATTCTGCGTTTAACCTCGTCACCAAAGCCCTCGGCACGTGTTTTAGTGTACATTTCAAGCAAGTTTTTACAATCTTTTGCACGGTAGCCGTATCTTACGCCATCAAATCTTGCGAGATTTGAACTTGCTTCCGCAGTGGCAATTATATAATAAATTCCGATTGAATATTTAATATGAGGTAAGGAAATTTCTTTAATTTCCGCACCAATGGATTTATAAAACTCAACGGCATGTTCAAAAGATTTTCTGACATCATCCGAAATTCCGTCAACAAGCAATTCTTTCATGATACCGACTCTTAAGCCTTTTGTATCATTATTAAGGTTTTTAGAATATTGTTCGACCGGAGCATCAAGAGATGTTGAGTCATGCATGTCATGCCCTGCAATAACTTCCAAGAGCATCGCAGCATCTTCAACGGTTCTTGAAAACGGTCCTATTTGGTCAAGAGAAGAAGCAAACGCAATCAACCCGTAACGTGAAACCCGTCCATAAGTAGGTTTCATCCCTATACAACCGCAAAAACTGCCCGGCAAACGAATACTTCCGCCTGTATCAGAACCCAAAGCCAAAGGGGCTTCAAGAGCCGCAACCGCTGCAGCGGAACCCCCGGATGAGCCTCCGGGAACTTTGTTTAAATTCCAAGGGTTTTTTGTTTTTTTGAATGCTGAGTTTTCCGTAGAACTTCCCATTGCAAATTCGTCAAGATTTGCTTTTCCTACAATCGGAACTAAATTATTAAGTAATTTTTGTGTTACCGTTGCATTATAAGGGGAAATAAAATTTTCAAGAATTTTGCTTGATGCCGTTGTAGGATATCCAACAAGGTTCATATTATCTTTCAGCGCAAGCGGAACACCCGCAAGCAAAGGTAATTCTTCGCCCTTTTCAACTTTTTCATCAACTTTTTTGGCTGTTTCATAAGCAATATCTTTTGTTAAGCAGTTAAAACTTTCAACCTTATTTTCAACTTCTTCAATTCTTTCATAAGTTGCGTCCAACAACTCAACTGCTTTTATTTCCTTATTTTTTATCGCATTAAATTGTTCTGCCGCACTTTTTTTAATAATCTCTTTCATTTCAATTTCCCTTATCTATCGTATATTTGAATTATATAACAAAGAAAAATGAGTGTCCATATTTTTTAGAACACTCATTAAAAATATAATTATAAATAATTTATAACCTAGTTACTTATACATATAAAATTAAAACCGGCCCCTCGTGGCATTAAAATAGGAACTCCGCTTTGTCCGCAAATAGAGGCTGCATAACTCCCGTCAAAACAAACAGCATATCCGTTACTGGAGTCACTTCCCGGCGATGATGACCAAAATCCTGCATTGGAAACTGTTGACGGAATTAAATTAGTTCCTCTTTGAGAATAAATTGAAATTAACTGATCATTTGTAGGTAAAGACATTCCACGGGAAGAACATTGTTGTTCCGCATCTTCAAACCCATTTGAGGAACCAAACTGCTCTGTAATATATACATTATTTCCATTCAATGTAATTTTATAAGCAGGGGTTTCATAATTATCTTTTTTTATTGTTTTACCCGCGACACAAGAGTTAGATAAAACAACCAAATTATTACTGTTACACGTTTGGCACTTTTCCCCGTCATAAACAGAACAGTTTTCAACGTAACCTTTCGCACACGTTCCGTTTTCATCGTGATTATCGCTGTTACACTCAGTGCAGCTTACACCGTTTGATGTCTGACAGTGTAA
>JAFUZZ010000150.1 GCA_017476325.1 bacterium
ATCTCATTATTTAAAAATGAATAATATACTCTCTAACGCATTAAAGAATACGGAAGCTACAGAACAAACAAAATTCTATAAATTATCAGAAACTGATTTCAAATCAAAATTCGAAAGTCACCTTAAAACAACAGGATGCGACGCAGATGCGGGAGATACAAACTTTACTCCGAACGTGTGCCTTGCGGACGGTTCACAATTTGCTTACGGAATATTTGACGAGTCATGCACAGACAACATTTGTGACACACTAACAATCGACACAAACGGAAAGAAAGGACCAAACACGGCAGGCAAAGACAGGTTTACAATCAACCTTACTCCAAACGGACTTAAAGCACTTGGTGAAAGTGACACATGCAGTACGGGACTTGATTGCGGGGCATACATTCTTGCACATCATAAACTATGGACGGGAGAAGTTGAGATTGCGCAAGCAGACCCTGAACCCGTAATTCCTGAGGGTTGTGAGGATGCTGAGTGTTCTTCTTGTTCCGATGGATATTGGGGATATAATAGCAGTTGTGTAAAAACTAAAACTTTGGCTGATAATTCTACAGGATATAAAATAGGAGATATATATGTTTCCGAAATAGTACCTGCTAAAACCTTTTCCGGTTCAACGTATTGGCAAGGTGCAAGTGATGTTTGCACTGCAAAAGGGATGGTTTTACCGGATAGAGAAACTTTAAGTACATTCCTTGTCTCTAATCCTGAATATGTAGCAAGTATTAAGGAGGCACAGGAGGATCCTTTATTTTGGACTATTGAGCCTGCTGAAGATTGTTCAGGATGTTATTATTTTTCAAATACAAATGGTGCTATAGGATATTTTTATGGACATAACTCTTCCGCATCGAAGGTTAATGTCATTTGTGTTGAAGATAAAAATTAAAATAATAATTTTTAATTTTTAGAGGATGACTAAAAAGTCAAATCGTCATTCCTTTTTATATGTTAAGAAACTTTACGGGCATTATTGCCTTATTGCTTGACATTAACGTTACTGTATGATATAAATTTTGTGGGGTAAATGTATACTTATAAGCTTCGGACATTATTCGAAGCATTTTTTTGCATAAAATTGCATTCCGAAGTCTATTTTTTGTGTCCGAATTCGCCCATAAAGTCAACTGCGGCATAAGCAGCCAAACCAAGGGCAGAGGCTTTTGATACAACTCCTTTTGTCAAAAGAGCCAAGGCAGAAAGACCCAACGGGATTGCTTTGCTAACAACGGATTCGCCGAGGGATTTTACATATCCGCCAATTCTGTAAAATACTGTATCAATGTTTGTATCCATTTCCAAATCCAAAACCGCTTTTTTTGCTTTGTCTTTTACGCGGCTTGGGGTACTCAAACTCAACGTATCGTAATATAAAGACTCAATATTATCGGTCTTTTTTCTTGTACTGTACATTTGAGAATGTTCTTTTGCCTCATGGTGTGCGTCGTAAGCCAATAAGCCTATACCTGCGGCTCCTGCACCTTTTGCGAGAATTCCTGATATATTCATAACTTACTCCTGCACCTTTCTTGTCATCTTTAATAATACACTTGATGCTTTTATTGCATCTTGATCCGTGTTTCCGTTTTTTGAATATCTGCCGGTTTCAACCTTTTTCAAAGTCTCAACCGTTTCAGCGTTTCCTGTGATTAACCTTTCTTCTAACATTCCTAATGCCAAAAATCTTATCGGTTGGTATGGATCTTTTAACATTTTATTTGTTAGCGCGGTTAATGCAATATTGTCTTTCCTTGAGTCATCTTCCTGTACTCGTTCTAAAATATCTTTTGAGGCTAAAATCCTTTTTTCAACATCTTTACTGCTTAAATAATTTTCAAGTTTTTTTATATATTCATCTGTTAGTTTTGTAACTTTCTTTTGCGGAGCTGTTTCAAATTTAGGTTCTTCCGTAGTTTTTGTTGTTTCAGTTTTTTCTGTTTTTTCGCTGATTTCTGTTTTTGTAAAATCTTTTGTATAGTAATTTGACGGATAAACCGGAGATGTCATGTAGTTTGTTTCAGTTCGGTCATATTCACACTGACATGGCGGGCATGGGTTAAATATTTGAATATTTACACCTGACGGTATGTTTGTTTGATATGTTCCTATTGGTGATGCCATACAATTTACCCTTACTTTTCCTATTTATATAAAGTCTGAAACCATGAAAAAATTGCCTTTTTCGCCAAATTTTTAAGAAATGTAAACTGATTTTTTAAAGTAGTATAATATAAATATGAAAGATTATTGTGATGACATAAAAGAAATTCCAACACATCTGTGCGGAAAATGTTACAGAGGTAAAAATATTTGTTTTTTGTGCGAGGATAAGATTAGGGAATACCTTGAAAATCCTTTTTATATTTGGGATGAATTACCTGTTGACTGTAATTTTTCGGGGTGGATTTTTTTATTGCGTGAAAAAATTAAACAAAAAATTCGAAGAAAAAAAGAAAAAATATTATCGTTACGACTTAAACTCCTCTGTGCTGAGGGTATGAAACAAAAACGACTTCAAAAAGAGATTGAAAAATATCAAAGGGAAATTGATTTTTATAACCCTCAAGGCGCTCAAAAATGGTAAATTAGAAGTAAATTTCCATTTCGCATTTGCTGCAATCAAATTTTAGCGGGTATTTTTTGTTCTTTTCATCAATCAAAAACAAGGTTGTGTTTTTTTGACATAAGCCTGCCGCAAATTTTAGACAGTGCTTTGTTCTCATAACACATTTGTTTTTTAGTGATGTTCCGCTTTCGGGAGCATATTCTTTGATTTTGCATCCGCATTGGATGTAAAATTCCTCTGCTTTTTTATTTAATATATTTGCTCTGTAATCAAGTGTTTTATTTAATTTTACAGGCTTAAATTCTTGTTTTGCGCCGTAAGAGAACTTTCTTTTTTCAAGCTGTGTTAATAACTGCCTGCGAAGTTCGTTAAGTTGTGATAACGGAAAAAACGGCACTTTTTGGACGTTAATTTTTACTGAGCGTATTTCATAAACACTATCGCCTGATTTTTTTAATGATTTTTCAATATTATAAATCATTTTCTGTTGGTTTTGAGCGGTTTCTGTCGGACTAAAATCAACAATCGCACTGTGTCCGTATTCATCCGAGGCGGAAATTTTACCGTTTTCAAAAACAATATCCGCATAAAGTTTTCGTTTTGTTTTTGAGGTTTTTAATTTTTTATCAAATTCGCTGTTAAAATTCCTAAAAACTTTCATTCCGATTTTAAGTTTTGGCATTTTGTTAGGATAAATTTTATTATTTTCAACTTTATTAATTAAACATCCGCTGTTGTTTTCAAACCATAAACCGTCTTGAGGAGAAATTTTTGCATCAATAGTAAAAAAGTCCTTTCCTATGGTTTTAATTATTCCTAAAAATTCGCCTTTAGAATTTACGCTGTCAAAGGTATAACAAGCTTTTCGTTTATCAAAAAAATAATCCGTAAAACCCCTGTTAAATGATTTTTCGGGATTTGGTTCAAAATCAATTTTGCAAAATCCCCATGATGTTTTAGAAAGTCCTAAATCATCAATTAATTTTCGGTAATATGCAACAATATTTTTTACGTAGTTAACGTCTTTGAGGCGTCCCTCTATTTTGAACGATTTAACGCCTATTTGCGCTAATTCTTTAATGTGTTTTGATGCATTGAAATCTTTTAGAGCCAAAAGGTGTTTGTCTTTAAAAATTACATTTCCCTTATCATCAACAAGAGAATATTTTTTTCTGCATGGTTGAGCACATTCGCCCCTGTTTGCCGAGCGATTACCGATTGCCTGACTCAAATAACATTGTCCGCTATAGCAAACACAAAGTGCGCCATGGATAAAACATTCAAGTTCGACGTTTGATTTTTGTTTAATTTCGTCTATTTGTTTTAGTGAAAGTTCTCTTGCAAGAACTACTCTTTCAAAACCTATTTGTTCCAAAAATTTAACTTTGTCCAAATCCCTAATATCGCATTGAGTGCTGGCATGAAACGGGATTTTATGTTCAAGTTTCAATAGTCCGAAATCTTGTATTATTAATGCATCGACGTTAATTTTCTCCAGTTTATAAATTAAATCTTGTGCCTGCGATAATTCTTCGTTGGTCAAAATGGTATTAAGTGTAACGTAAACTTTAACGCTAAATTTGTGGGCATAATCAACAACATCTTTAATGTCATTTATAGAGTTTGCCGCAAGTTTTCTTGCTCCGAAATTTTCTGCCGCGATATAGATAGCGTCGGCACCACAGTCGATAGCGGCAAGGGCACAAATTTTATTTTTAGCAGGTGCAAGAAGTTCAATCGAATTATCCATATAAAAAATAATACACCAAAAATAAAAAGAGCCGATTTTTCAAAACCGACTCCTAATTTAACATCCTCTAACCGTTTACCTAACGCTTCCTTCTTAAACGACCTGTGCCTTTCTATTTTATTGCAACAAGTCTTGTTTGCACACCATTTTCGGAATTAATTTGTTTTGCTGCCGCAATCGCCATTGAACGGCGTTTTTTTGCTCCTCTTAATATAAACTCAACACCGCCGTACACGTTATCTGTTGGTGTTTCAATTTTCTTTAACATATCCTTCTTACCTTTTCAACAACTATGAACAATTACTCTATCGACAACCCAAAACAAAAACTTTAGCATAGGCATTTAATTTGTTACATAAGTTTACAATTAGGGTTGCGGAAATTTGAAACATGGTTTATAATAATAATGTCAGGAATAAAAACAGACCCTGAACCAAGTTCAGGGTGACGGACGGAAACAGCACACGTCATCCTGAATTTATTTCAGGATCTGTACCCTGAGAGTCACATACAAAACAGGAGGTATTTTATGAAACAATTACAAACCC
>JAFUZZ010000151.1 GCA_017476325.1 bacterium
TGAAACGCCGAAGGCGGGTTCAGAATCTGTTACCCTTGCGTCAAATAAACAGACCCTGATGTCTAACGACGACAGGCTCACTCGTTTCGGTCAACCTCAACGGTTCGCTTTGTCACAAGTTCAGGGTGACGAAATGAGGCTCGCAATGACGCATAAAAAATGCGCCTTCACCCTCGCCGAAGTCCTAATCACCCTTGGTATAATCGGTGTGGTTGCCGCACTAACCATTCCGACATTGATGCAAAATATTGGAGATAAACGAACTATTTCTCAAGTAAAAAAAGAGTATTCAGTTTTGTCCAGGGCATGGAATATGATGCAACTTGAATATGGCTCAATAGATAAATGGGGCATTACTAATGATGCTGCAAGCAGAGATTTGATAGCCAAACGTTTAAAAGAATATTTGAATGTAAGTAAAGAATGTCCAAGTGGAGAACAATGCTATGATAAAACAGTGTGGAATTTGGCTGAAACTAACTCCGGTACTACGGGCAATGCTACAGATGATAACCAATTTTATCTTAACGATGGTTCTTTTGTATATTTTGGTTGGTATGATACGGGAACGGGATTTGCTGAATTTAATGTGATTTTGCCTAACACTAAAAAACCTGTTTATGGCAAAAGTATTTTTGTATTTATGGGAGGTCCTAACGGAATGATTCCTGAGGGTGCATTATCTTATGCCGATAAACAAGATTATTGGAATGTCCATTGTAAGAAAACATCTAACGAAAAAATTGGAGGTCGAGGTTGTACGGCTTGGGTAATTTATAACGAAAATTTAGACTACCTGTATTGTCGTGATGAACTTTCTTGGAATGGAAAACGTTCTTGTAATGAATAATATGTGAGATATTAAAAACTAAAAAAGGGTGACTAAAAAGTCGTCTGTCATTGCGATGCAAAGGGAACCTCAGAGCGGAAGCGATGAGTGTGACCCTGCATGCGGAGGCGAAAGCCGTAGAAGGAGTGAAACGACGAATCAATCCCAATCGCATTATACAGGGATTGCCACGCCGACAAGTCGGCTCGCAATGACGTTAAAATTGATTTTACGTCACCCTCTTTTTTAATTCTCAAGACTGGCAACGTATTGCGGGTTAACTGCAAGCCACTTGTAAGATTTTTCATCAGGAAGATCTGTTACAAAGGTTCCTCCGTAGCGTCCGCGAAAGCCCTTTACATACCCGTCCAACGTCAACTGTTCGAGCGCATGTCTGATTGTGTTTACGTTTACGCCTAAATCATTTGCCATATCTTTGACGGACGGAAGTTTTGAACCAACTTCACAATTTTTGATAATATAGTGCTTTATCATATTTTGAATTTTTTGATAATGATAAACAACGGCGTCCTTTGCCGGAGCAAAGATGTAATCTTCTTTACGCCTTTGGAGTTGTTCTCCCGGCATGTGTAAAACTACTGTGCCATATATTCCTCTATGTGATTTAAGTATATTTTTCTTCTTCAAAATTCTTGTTGCGTCATGAACAGTTTTGACACTTACGTTCATTTCTTTTGCAAATTGTATCAATGACGGGATATTGTCCCCGACTTTGCAATTTTCTATAATATATTTTTCAATTTCCTGTGCCACTTTTTTGAACAACGCCAATCCGTCGGAACTGCCTGCAAGGTTTCCGTTTGCTATGCTTTTTATTGCCGAATTTACCGTATTTGGTGACATGTTAAGTTCTTTTGCAATTTTGCGTATCGGAGGTAAGTCCAATGTCGTGTTTATATTGTTATTTTCCATATATTTTTTTATAAGATTAATACAACAATCTCTTTTTGAACTTTGTTTTTTTACATCAGACGAAGTTATTATTGTTCCTACTTTTTGTTTGGATTTTACAAGCCCTCTGTCCTCCAATATTCTGTAAGCATTCTGAACAGTCCCCATACTTACATTTAAAAGACTTGATACTTCTTCTTTAGTCGGTAAAAGATCATTTTCCCGTGCTTTCCTTAGTATATATTGCTCCAGCATATTAACAAGAGTATTTGCTTTATCATTCTTAACTTTTGTTCCTTTTTCAAAAATTTCTTCCGCTTTTATTTTCATGATTTTTCCCATCCTTATTTTTAATTGTACAATAATTTTATAAAAACAAACAACATTTTTAATAAAATTTTACAAAAAGATAAATTTCGAAACAATACCTTGCATGCTTAAAAAACATGGTTTATTATAATAAAACAACTCGCATGGGAAAGAAAAAGGAGAAAAAATGGAAAAAGTTGTAAAAAGGGATGGACAGTTAGTAGATTTTGATTCGAATAAAATCGAATCGGCAATCGAAAAAGCGGCAAATGTTACGAAAGAATTTGACCGTGAAACTGCAAAAAAATTGACAAAAGAGGTTATCAAATCCGTTAACAAATTGATGGAAACAAAGAAAGAAAATCTTAAAGCACCGTCAGTTGAAGAAATTCAAGACATTGTTGAATGGACATTGCTTGATTCTGATTATAAAAAAACAGCAAAATCTTACATGTTATACAGAGAACAACAAGCGAGATTGAGAGATTTCACAACATCAGCATCTATTGATATGATTGATGAATACTTGCAAAAACTTGATTGGCAAGTTAATGAAAATTCAAACATGACATATTCAATTCAAGGTTTGAACAATTACATTTCATCAAATATCAGTAAATCATACTGGTTGAACAAACTTTACACATCAGAAATCAGAGATGCTCACTTAAAAGGTGATATTCACATTCACGATTTGAACATGCTATCTGTTTACTGTGTAGGTTGGGACTTGAAAGACCTGTTAATGCAAGGATTTACAGGTGTTCCGGGTAAAGTTCAATGTAAACCGGCAAAACACTTGAGAACAGCATTGGGACAAGTTGTTAACTTCTTATATACTATGCAAGGTGAAGCAACAGGCGCGCAAGCATTTTCAAACTTTGATACACTGCTTGCTCCGTTTATAAGATACGATAATTTGGACTACCCTCAAGTTAAACAGGCAATGCAAGAATTTGTATTTAACTTGAACGTACCTACACGTACAGGGTTCCAAACTCCGTTTACAAACATTACAATGGATTTGACCGTACCAAGTTATTACGCTCAACAAAACGTAATTATCGGCGGCGAATTAATGGAAGAAACTTATGCTGATTTCCAAAAAGAAATGGATATGATTAACAAAGCATATTTCGAAGTTATGATGGAAGGCGATGCTGCCGGTCAAGTGTTTACATTCCCAATTCCGACATACAATATTACAAAAGATTTCAACTGGGAAAATGAAGAGTTGAAAGGCTTGTGGGAAATGAGTGCTAAATACGGTATTCCATACTTCTCTAACTTCATTAATTCTGATATGAATCCTGAAGATGCGCGTTCAATGTGTTGTCGTTTGAGAATTGATAACAGAGAACTTGCATACAGAGGCGGCGGATTGTTTGGTTCAAACCCTCTTACGGGTTCTATCGGTGTTGTTACAATCAACATGCCAAGATTAGGTTATTTGGCTAACACAGAAGAAGAATTCTTTGAAATGTTATCAGACAGAATGTTAACAGCTAAAAACAGTTTGGAATCTAAGAGAAAAATCTTAGAAAACTTTACTGATAAAGATTTGTATCCATATACAAAATTCTATTTGAGAGATATCAAAGCAAGATTTGGATGTTATTGGAAAAACCACTTCTCAACAATAGGTTTGGTTGGTTTGAACGAAGCATGCTTGAACTTGTTGAAGAAAGACATCGCATCTGATGAAGGTAAAATCTTTGCTGTTAAGGTTATGGACTTTATGAGAGCAAAAATTGTTGAATATCAACAAGAAACAGGCAACAACTATAACCTTGAAGCAACACCTGCAGAGGGTACTTCTTACAGACTTGCAAAAATGGATAAAGAAATGTATCCGATGATTGTTTGTGCAAACGATGAAGATTACTATGAATATGGTGCAAAACCTTTCTATACAAACTCTTCACAACTTCCTGTAAACTATACTGAAGATATTTTCGAAGTTATGGATCACCAAGATGATTTGCAAACAAAATACACCGGAGGAACAGTTGTTCACATTTTTGCGGGTGAAAGATTATATGATGCAAACGTTATGAAGAATTTGGTTAAGAAAATTTGTAACAACTACAGAATTCCTTACTTCACATTCTCACCAACATTCTCATCTTGTATGGAACACGGTTACATCGCAGGGGAACACTTTACTTGTCCTAAATGCGGTGCCGATTGCGAAGTGTTCTCAAGAGTTGTAGGTTACATCAGACCTGTAAAACAATGGAACGAAGGTAAGAAAACAGAATTTAAGAAACGTAAAACTTTCGTTATCCAAGATAATAAATGCGGTTGCTGCTAAGTTGAGCGGTTAGCATAACAGACGTAATGAGGGTAACTTTTTGTAGTTGCCCTCATTTTATATTTATTCGGTTTCAAGTGAAATGTTCATAATTTCGATATCATCGTAGTCAACATTTTCGGATAACATATTTCGACCTGTTTTAATTGTAATTTCGTTTTTTGAGCCTGCCTTAATAAGATTTGGAGGCAATTTTATTTTTTGACCGTCCCCGTTGAGTTGTAATTCGGAGATTTTTATTCCGTTAAAAAATACTTCTGCGGGACTTGAATATGCGTTAGAAATTTTATTTTGTCCCATAGCTTTTGCCATTTTTGTATCAAGACCTATTATGGAGCCTATAACGAGCGAGGCTTTTGTGGCAGTTTTTGGGATATTAAAGTTTTTAGTATAAAAAGGTCCGATTGATTCTACTTGAAATTCGCGTGCATTTGCCGAATTCGGAGAGAAACTGTTGTCACCGAGATGAAACATTTGTGTATCGAGGGTTAAATCTTTAAGAGTTGATTTTTCTATTGCTAATACAAGCGGTTTTGATGTATCAAGTTTATTAATTGTCAGAGAAAACGGTTTATAGCCCTCTTTTTCTATTGATAGGACAGTTGGAGCCGAAATATTAGCATTAAGATTAAAGTGACCCTGCGCATCGGATTTTGTTGAGTAACCGTCTAAAGGCAGAGTTATTTTAGCACCTTGTATGGGTAAATTCGTTTGCGCATCAACAACGCTGTTTCCGCCAAGTATAATTTCTTTTTCGACACCGCCTTGAAAAAAGTTTGCGGCTTGAGTTGGTATTATCAATCCTAAAATTAAAACAAATGTTAAAAATATTTTTTTCATGTTTATTTCTCCCGCATTATTTTTTTACCTTTTATTGACTTTTTCCATTATCCTTGTGAACAAAAGTAAAGGTATTTTAAAAAAATTTAAAATAAATGTTGAAATAAAAAATTTTTCTGTTACAATAATCCTATAAGTTGAATAGATTATGCCGATGTGATGAAATTGGTAGACGTGCCAGACTCAAAATCTGGTGTGGTTCACCCCACGTGCCGGTTCGACTCCGGCCATCGGCATTTTTTAATGCTAAAAAAAATGAAACGGAGTCGAACCGGTTCCCGGTTCTTACCTCTCGCAAAACGTGCCACAGGCACCTTTTGCTCGGCAGAGTGGCCATAGGCATTTTTTAATGCTAAAATTTATATTTTTATAAGTTTTTGTGTTAAAATTTTTTTGCTAAGAGGAATATATAATGGATACAAACGCTTTGTTTAATATTGGTTATGGATTATATGTTTTAACATCAAACGATGGGGAGAAGGATAACGGTTGTATTATAAATACGGTTATGCAAGTTACCTCAAGCCCTTGTCAAATTGCAATTTGTGTCAGCAAATTGAACTATACGAACGAAATTATACAAAAATCTAAAAAATTTAATATTTCTGTTTTGTCAGAAAAGTCAAAGTTCGATATTTTTAAACATTTTGGATATCAATCAGGCAAAAACTGCGACAAGTTTTCAAATTTTAGCGATACAAAAAGATGTGATAACGGGATTTTGTATATTACAAAAGATACAAATTCATTTATTTGTGCCGATGTTAGACAAGAAATTGACCTTGGCTCTCACACAATGTTCATAGCAGAGGTTATTGATGCTCAAAAAATCTCAGATGTATCGACAGTAACTTATGAATTTTATCAAAATAATATCAAACCGAAACCTCAAAAGGCAGAAAAATCAGGTTGGCGTTGCAAAATTTGCGGCTATATTTATGAGGGTGATGTATTACCTGACGATTATATTTGTCCGCTATGCAAACATGGCATAGTAGATTTTGAAAAGATTTAATTAATAATTTTATTTTTAATCTTTTAAAAGTTCTTCCAAGTAATCCACAATTTTTTGTCCGGCACTGCCAATATTTATAAAGATTTCATCTTTAACTTTTTGACGCTCTTCTTTCATTGGATCATTTTTATCAAACATAATCATATTGAAATATTTTTCAATTTCTTCTTGATTGTAACACAGATAATATGTATTTAATATTTTACGTGCAGATAATGAAAACCCATCCATATAAGTTTCTTGTTCCCTGCTTGGTTTAATAAGGTACATACAAGGGTTTCCGCTTGGCAGATATTCCGCAATAAAAGATTCACTGTCTTGTATTAAAAGACTGCTTTTTCTGAATAAATCTATATACTCACCGCCCATTTCATAGTAACCATTTGGATGTGACTCCCATTTGTTGATATAGTTTTCAAATTCTTTATGACTCATTATTCCATTCGCATTTAAAACAGTTGGTAAAGATGGATGTGGTTTAAATACAAAATTTATATTTGGGTATCTGTCTAAAAGATTTAAGAAATATTTATAGTATAAATCAAAAGTTCCTAAGTCGCTTGGCAGATTTGCACTGACAACCGACCAATGCGGTGCATAAATAACAATAGGATTACCATTGTCGATTTTTTGAGGAATTTTACATTCTTCAATAGGTTTTTCATATACATCCAATTTAGGATAACCCGATAATACAGCGTTTATGCCGCAGTCCTGAGAATATTGTGTATATTCTGTATAATCCGTACGGGAAAACACAAAATTCTTCCAACAAGAATTTATTCTTCTGTTATTGTAGTAATAATCGTAGTTATTGCTTATTATCCATCCGTAATTTATATAACAAACCGGATATTTTACGTTCAAATAAATGTTAGAAAAATGCATTGCCGAATTATAATATTCAAAATACGGCGCTGTTATGAATAATATATCAGGCTTGAAATCATCAAGCGGAATATAGTTTCTGTTTTCATCATAAAGCGAATAAGCTTCATAGTCGCTATTTTTTAAAATTTCAAATTCTTTTTGAAATTTATTCCAAATATGGTTATCATAAAATTGTTTTTCATATATTGAACAAAGAACAATTATCGGCTCAAAAATTGAACTGTTTTTCATTGCTAAATAAACGCTGTTAAAAGAAAATTTTGAAATAGAATCCAGTAAAAATATAACTCTTAATTTTTTACCCTTTTGTATTTTTGTTTTCAAATCCTGTTCTTTTAATTTATTTAATACGTGATAAGACAGTTGTCCCGTTATTTCCGGAGAATAAGATTGATTTGTTCTGACTTTAATTCCTCTTTTTCTGTTTTCATTAATTGATAAGTTTATGGTTCTATATTTACTTTTAACGTACTTTTTATTCTTAAATTTAAATTTTATACCTAAAATCGTTATTTGCTTATGTATGTAAACATTTTTAACCGAAAAAATTCCTTGAATAAAATTTTTAAACTTCATTTTCTATATCTCCAACCTTTAATGCAGGATTACCCGCCATTATACAATTATTTTTACATCCCTTATAAACAGCACTTATCGGAGCGATTTTATTGTTATCTCCTATTTTAGAATATGGAAGAAATACTGATGCTACCCCTATTTGATTTGAATTTCCTATTTTTACGCCTCCAAGTAACTGTGTTTTTCCGCCAAAAAAATTAAAATCGCCAATCTCAACATCATGTCCCACCACAATATCTCCATTAAAAACATTGCCGTTTCCTATTTTTACGTGTGGAGCAGGACAACAAGGACTCATAAAGATATTTCCTTCTCCTATTTCAATCAACGGAGATATATAACAATATGGAAAATACGCAACCGTATAAAATTTCACATTTTTCTTTTGCTTTAAATCGTAATATATTTTTTTTCTTAAATCCGGCATGCCTGCACCGATTACTGCATAGTCATCATCGCCAAATTCAAATTCCGATAAATCGCAAACAAAATATTCATTCAAACTTTTAAAATCAACTTTATAACCGTTATGACCTATAAAGCCGGCAAACTTTATTTCCGGTTCCTGATAAGATTGAAACAATATTTGTTGATAACATTCTTTTGCAAATCCGTTACCGCCCACTACATATATTTTTTTCATTACACCAATCCACAATCAATTATATAATCTTGTCTTGTAATCCATTTTGTTTTGTCAGATAACAAAAACACGGCAAAATTAGCGACATCATCTATTTCACCAAAACCGAGCGGATACTTTTCTTCACGTCCTTCTCTTAAACTCTGTGCTTCAAAACACATTGTCATAGGGGTTTTTATGTCAGACGGTGAAACTGTGTTAATTCTGATTCCGCTCTGTGCAACCTCTGCCGCCATACATCTGTAAGCTGCTGTCAATGCCGCTTTTGTTGATGAATATGCTAACATCCCTTTATCATTCAATTTTGATACGATTGAAGAAATTGCAACAACAGATGTTCCTTTTCCTATGTTATTTCTTCTGTCTAAAAGACCTTTACAAAAAAATACCGGAGCAAAACAGTTAACCTTAAACATATAATCAACTTCCGTATATTCAAGAAGCTGCAACGGTTTAACATCTGATATTCCGGCACAATAAGCCATTCCGGAGAACTTTCCGTATTTGTTTTTTAATTCTTTTACGTATTTTGGCAAACCCTCAATATCGTCTGTTAAATCCTTAATTTCAAGGTGCATATTTTCGGGATACTTAGATTTTGCCCTCATCGCTTTTAAACGTTCCTCATTTCTTGCAATGCCGACAACAGTTGCACCAAGTTCGTTCAACAAAAGTGCCGTACCCTCGCCAATTCCTGAACTTGCACCTGTAACAATATAAATTTGTTCTTTATTAAAACTAATCAATTATTTTATCTCCTGCAAGTTTGATTAATTCATCAACAGTATTTATTTCTTTTAGTGTATTCAAATTTATATCTACCCCGAAATTCTTCTTGTAATAAGCCATTACAGCCATTTTTGACAAAGAATCCCATTCTTCATAGTCAGTTAGAGCATCATTAACATTACAAGGCTCTTCTCTTTGTAAAATGTCTTCTAATTCAACTAAAAAATCTTCTGTTTTCATTTTTCTTCCTTTCTGCTTATTTCTCCTGTAATCTTCTTTCTCCAATAATTAATATATTCATCTCTTGTCAAAACATACTCAGGCTTTTTGAAAGTCTTAATTTCTGATATGTATGTATTTTCAAGGTTTAAAATCGAACTGATTGCAATTAACCCGTTTCCGTATCCGCAGCAACATAATTTGTCTTTTTTGATTTCTTTATCTAAACAAGCAAGAGTAGTCGGAATTGAGCACATCGTGTTGTTTCCGTAGTTCTCAAACGCTGTATAAGGAACTTTTTCCAAATCAAATCCTGTCCCGGTTCCCACTGCTTGTATAATCTGTTTGTTCGCTTGATGTAAACACAATGCTCCGATATCATTCGGTGTCAAGCCTACATAATCCATTATCTTCCGTATATTTTTTGGCACAATATTTATCGTAAAATCAAATACCGCGATACCGTCCATATATCCACCCATCAACGGAACTTCCATTCCGGTCGGCATTGTTAACTTTTCATGAACAAGTTCATGTAACAAATTCCACTCTTTATCATCACTTAATTGCATTCTAAATCTTGTTCCGCTAAACGGTGAAATAATTGCCTCAAAACCTGATGATATTGTGTCGATGTTATAACAAGACTCTATTTCTTCTTCCGAAAACTCAACCAATGTCGCACATCCGCCATCTCCAAAAATCGGTGCTGAATTTCTGTTTGACGGGTCAATTCCGACAGACGGTGTGTCACCGTTTAAAAGTAAAACCTTTTTGTATGCGCCTGATTCTATCATTTGAGAAACCATGTGCAACCCAAATACCCAACCGACACACCCTTGATTAATATCCGTTGCCATACAATCTTGAGATAATCCCAGTTTGTCATGCAAAAAGTACGCTGTTGACGGGTTAACTACATCAGGCTGCTGCACCACAAAAACAAGTGCATCAATATCCTTCTTATCAATATTCATTTCACCGATAAGATTTTGTGCCGCATCGTATGCCAAATCCGCGGGTGTTGTTTCTTTGTCCGAAACTCTTCTTTTCCAAAATCCGACCATTTTACGCATTCTGTCAATCTTTTTGACACTTCCGCCGTAATACTCTGCCTCATCATAGATGTTTATCTCTTTTTCAGGGACAACAACACTTATTCCTGATACCTTTACATGTTTAAACTTTGACAAACTCATTAATTGTTTCCCTTTCTTGCACTTCCGCTTTTGGCTCAAAATCGTATTCTTTTGCATAAAACCGCTCTATATTTGAACGATATTTATTCTCTACATATATTTCGTTTAATTTATTTAACTGCTTGTTAATCGTTTCGATGTACAAATCTTTATTTAAGGAAACTTCTTTTAAATCCTTACATATATTTGTTGCCATTTCTTCGTAGGTGGTGTAAACATTTTTTAATTCTTTCCAGCTTTCATTCGGAAAGAAATCATCGTTGTAAACCGCTACTCCAATTCCGCCAACATATATCGGTTGGTTAAAATATCCGTCCATTCCCTCACCAAACGTTATCGTAAAATATGCCCGCCCAATCAAATCCATATATTGACTGAAACTCAAATTCTTAATTGTCAAAATTTCCCAGTCAGAAAGTTCCGACTTTAATTTTGTTACGATTTCTTCCCGATACTCGTTTTCATCAGGCGATAACGCTATTATTTTTTCTTTTTCTTCAAAAGAGTACGTTTTATACTTGCTCAAATCAATATTCACGGAAAATAAATGCGTCGGAATTTGATATTTTTCACATATTTCTTGGGTTGCATATCTGTTGTGGGCAACAGTTTGTGTAATATTCGATGTTAATTTATACAAATCTTTTAATTTATCAGGCTCCGGCATAACATCTATATTCTGATTTAGAATATTAAGTTGTAAATTAGGAACGGATTTCAAAAAACTTATATCGCTGCGTTTTAAATCGTTGTAAAATTTTGATGAATAATACTCAGGAATGTGAATTATCAATTCCTGTACGTTTATGGCTTTATTTACGATTTGTTCAAATCTCAATACCTTTTCCGTATTATAAAATTTGTCATTTATAACGTAAGTGTATCCGTTCGGATACGTAGCAACACAGCAATAAGCGTCTTTAACAATTTCTCTTGTTGTTTGGCAAAGAGAAAACAAGGACATCACTCCGCCGTTAAGTTTTTGCTCATAAGGTGTTAAAAACAAAATAATCTTCTTTGCATGTTTCAGTTGTCCCAAATCCAAAGAGTCTTGAATGATTTTTGATGCTATAATTTCTTGGCGGTCTTTTTTGTTTCTGATTGACAATTTAAACCCAAAAAAGTTAAAAATAATGTGATTTCCTGCCTTTTCAACAGATAAAATATTTTTAAACATTTGCTATCACCTCACAAATTTCATTTGCTGCGGCAATGTCTAAATTACCGTAAAAAGGCAGACACAATACTCTGTGTTTTATATCGTTTACAACCTTTAAGTCTGAATAAATTTCGTTTTTATAGCACTCATAATCATGGCATGCCGGATAAAAATATTTTCTGGTATAAATATTTTTTGATTTTAATTTTTCATGAAGTTCATCTCTTGAAACAGAAAAATCATCTTCAATAACTATCGGATAATATTGATAAGAGTCGCTTACATTATCCGACAATTTCGGGATACGTATTCCTTTTATATCGGATAATTTTTGGGAATAAAACTCTTTTAGTTCTTTTCGTTTTTGTTGTTCTTCTCTAAATATTTTTAAGTTTTCAAGACCCATTGCGGCTTGAAATTCATTCATTTTTCCGTTAATTCCGATATCCTCAATAACTTCTTCCGATTGAATACCAAAATCTCTTAAAATATTGATTTTTTCCTTTAAGGTTTTATCCTTGCATGTCAGACATCCACCCTCTATTGTATTAAAAAGTTTGGTTGCATGGAATGAAAACATTGTTATATCGCCAAAATTGCCTATACCTTTTCCGTTAATTTCGGTAGAAAAAGCATGTGCGGCATCGTAAATTACTTTGAGTTTACGTTTTTTAGCAATTTTATCAATTTTTTCAACATCACAAGGAAACCCATATACATGAACACCCAATATAGCGGATGTTTTTGGAGTAATTAAACTTTCTATTTTGTCAGCATTAATTGTCATTGTTTCCGGTTCAATATCGCAAAACACGGGTTTGCATCCGTTCCAGGTTATACAATGAGGTGTTGCTGCAAATGTAAACGGGGTTGTTATAACTTCGCTTCCTATTGGTAAATCCAATACTTTCAAAGCTATTAACAATGCCGTTGTTCCGTTATTTATCAATGACAGGTTTTCAACCTTTAAAACATCTTTTAATTTATTTTCAAGAATGTTGTGTTTTTCCCCAAAATTAGTAAGCCACATTGAAGCCCAAATATCTTCCAGCTCTTTTTTATAATCTTCTATTTTAGGTAATAACGGTTTTGTTATGTAAATATTCGTATTCGCCATGTTTGTTCTCAAAAATTTATAACATCACATTTTATTCAAAATGTGATGTTTTAAAAAGCTATCTTCCTTACTATATTTAAGTATAAAGATAAGAAAAACACAAGAATATTATTTTATTTTGTTACAATTACATTTAATAATTTGCTAATAAATTTTAATTAAAAATACGGTATAATATGACATTTAAGTGCATATTATCTATCACATTTTGAATAAAAAGTGGTGTTGGCATAAATATAACATTTTGAATAAAATGTGGTGTTTTTAGTATAGCAGTTTTGCAAAAAGGTTTGCTAATTAATTTTTTGTTACTTGCAAATTTATATTTTTCATATATAAATTTTTATTACATAAAAGGACGTTAATAAAGTGGAAAAATTAATTAGCAGTATTAAGCAATCTCAAGCATATATAAACTATTCAAGAATTTTGCCCTACGTTAAACCATATTGGTTTAGGGCGACTCTTGCCATGCTGATTTGTATCCCGATTGGTTCACTTGATGCTGTTATTGCACTTTCTCTTAAACCGTATATGGATTTGGTCATGGTCGAAAAATCCGTTCAATCCCCTTGGTATATTCCGCTTGGGATTGTTGCTTTTACTTCGTTGCAAGGATTTTTGAACTATCTTGCAACATATTTGAATACCTGGGTTGGAGGCAAAATTACAAATGACCTTAAAATGACGCTGTATAATAAAATGATGCTCCTTGAAACATCTTATTTTGACAGAAGAAAATCCGGAGATATTGTTTTTAGATTTAATACGGATGCAAATACTGCTTGCAGCGGTTTGCTTGAAAATCTTAAAACTTTTGTTTCAAGATTGTTTTCCTCCATATCTTTAATCGGAGTTTTATTCTACAATTCATGGCAGCTTGCTATTGTTGCTTCGGTTGTTTTGGGTTGTGCGTTTCTGCCGCTTGCCAAATTAAGAAAAAGAATCAAGTCTGTTTTTGACAAATCCGTTGCTGCTACCGCAACTATTATTACTGCTTATAACGAAAGTTTTTCGGGGAATAAAACAATTTCTTCTTATAATTTGCAAAATTATCAATCCAATAAATTCAAAGATACTTTGTCTGATTTGTTTAGCCTAAAAATTAAAATTACTCAAAGGACATCTTGGCTTTCTCCTGTTATGCATGTCATTGTATCTGTCGGTATCGGTATTGCTATTTGGTATGGCAGTCACTTGATTTTGACGGGCCAAATTACAAGCGGTAATTTTGTATCATTTATTACGGCTCTTATT
Source organism: bacterium (assembly GCA_017476325.1). GTDB lineage: Bacteria > Cyanobacteriota > Vampirovibrionia > Gastranaerophilales > Gastranaerophilaceae > QHMH01. The sequence continues at coordinate 14,013 of JAFUZZ010000151.1, forward strand.
ATGTTATATACTCCTATAAAAAATCTTGGCAGTAATTTTAACGACGTTCAATTTTCATTCCTTGCTATCGAAAGAATTTTTAAAATTTTAGATTATAAACCAAAAATCAAGGATGTTGAAAATCCGGTTGAACTTAGCACTATTAACCAATCTGTTGAGTTTAAAGATGTTTCTTTTGCTTATGTTAAAGGCAAACCTGTATTAAAACATATTTCTTTTGAGGTTAAAAAAGGTGAGACAATCGCGCTTGTCGGTAATTCCGGAGGGGGAAAATCAACGATTGTTAATCTTCTTCCCCGGTTTTATGATATAAGACAGGGCGAAATAAAAATTGACGGTCACAATATTAAAGAATATTCTCTTAAATCTCTCAGAGATAATATTGCAGTAGTTTTTCAGGATAATTTTCTGTTTTCCGGTACTATTCGTGAAAATATAATGCTTGGAAATCAAAAGGCGGCGGAGGAGGATATTCAAAAATCGGTCAAAATGGCTTATTTGGATGAATTTATTTCCACGCTCGATAATGGGTTAGATACACAAATTGGTGAGCGCGGTATGCTTTTATCGGGCGGACAAAAACAACGCGTTGCTATTGCAAGGGCGTTTTTAAAAGATGCGCCAATAATTGTTCTCGATGAGGCTACTTCGGCATTGGATAATAAATCTGAGGCTATTGTGCAAATGGCTATTGATAACTTAATGAAAGATAAGACGGTTTTTGTTATTGCTCACAGGCTTTCGACCATTAAAAATGCCGATAAAATCGCCGTTATCAATGAGGGTAATCTTGTTGAACTTGGTTCGCATGACGAATTAATGATGATTGATAACGGTCGATATAAGAATTTATATGAAATGCAATTTTCTAAGCAGAATGTTTAGGATTAAAGTACAAAATCAATGTAACTTTCATATATTTTGTCTTGTTCGATACCTATGTAGCGCAGAGTTATTTGCGGGTTTGAGTGATTGAAAATTTTTTGAAGCATTACTACATCTTTGTACTTTTGGTAATAATGGTATCCAAAAGTTTTTCGCATTGTGTGAGTGCCTACATGTTCTTCCAATCCTGCTTGCCGGCATGCGTCTTTAATTATTTGATATGCCGCAAATCGTTCAAGTCTGTTGTTATATTTTGTCGTAAACAGTGGTTCGTTTTCTTTTCTGTTTTTTGTAAATTCTTTCAGGATTGGTTTTAGTTTTGCATTTAGAGGAAATTTTTTATATTTTCCTGTTTTTTTCTCTATTAGCTCTATATAATTTTTATTTTTAACATCTTTTACATTAAGCGCCAAGATATCCGATATTCTCAGCCCGCAATTTGTTCCCAAGGTGAAAAATACCAGATTCCTCAGATTTTTTTTTTGCCAGAATATTTTCAACTTTTTTTAGGTCGTTCTTATCTCTGATTGGTTCTACTGTTGTCATTTTGTTTCCTTTCTATTACTTTTTCGGTTTAATAGAAGTAGAAACATTTTTATTTATTGCTTTTTTTGAGGGGTAATTTTTTAAAACTTTAAGGCTCTGCCTTGTGGTTCTCGTTCCACAAATTTAATAAAAAAATCCGATAAAAGAAACTTTGGGCTTTAGGGAACAATCTTCGAACTTTTTTGTTTGATTATGAAAGGGCTAAAGAAATAGAAGGAATTATAAGATATTTTGTTTGATATGATTTAATAAAATTAAAGTAGTTTTTATGATATAATTTTGTTATGAATAATATGGTTTTATACTTAATTGCAGGGGCTAATGGTAGTGGTAAAAGTACATTAGCAAGCGAACTTTTACCCGATAAGAATTTGGAATTTTTGAATGCTGATGATATTGCTCGAGAAATTTGCCCTGATAATATTCAAAATGTTAAAATCCGCGCAGGAAAAATTGTTTTAGAAAAGTTAGACAAACTATTAGATAATAGCAAATCTTTTGCCATTGAAACAACATTGGCAGGAAAAAATCATATAAAAACTATTACAAAAGCAAAAGAATTAGGTTATAAAGTAGTCATAATTTATTCCTATTTAGATAGTCCCGAATTTTGCGAAAACAGAATAAAAGTCAGAGTATTAAATGGTGGACATAATATTCCTAAGAAAGATATTATCCGTAGATTTTACCGAAGCAAAGAGAATTTTTGGAAAATATACAAAGACTTGGCTGATGAATGGAATATGTTTTATAACGGAACATCTGAATACATATTGGTTGCACAATGTTCAAACAAAGAACTTGAAATATATAGTGAAAAATTATATAATGAATTTACAAAGGATTTTGAATAATGACAGATTTATCAAAAGAATTACTAAAAATAGGGAATAGAGCCGTAAAAAAGGCTCAAGAAAATAACCGAAAAAAAGGTATTCCGAATGTTTATTTTATAAATGGTAAAATGATTTTTGAATTGCCAAATGGAGAATTGACAACTCAATATAAATTTTCGTAGTATTTCGGATAAATCATTCCTTTCTTTCAAGGCTCTGCCTTGTGGTTCTCGTTCCACAAATTTAATAAGAAAATCCTATAAAAAATGGTGGGCTTGGTGGGACTCGAACCCACGACCAAAAGATTAAGAGTCTCCTGCGCTACCAACTGCGCTACAAGCCCAAGGATTATTTAATTGTATTGACCTTGCTTCGCTCGGTCAAGTCCTGCGCTACCCCTCTCGCAAAACGTGCCACTGGCACCTTTTGCTCGGCAGAGTGCTACAAGACCAAGAATTATTTAATTGTATTGACCTTGCTTCGCTCGGTCAAGTCCTGCGCTACCCCTCTCGCAAAA
>JAFUZZ010000014.1 GCA_017476325.1 bacterium
GCCCCACAAATATGAGAACCTACATCCCCGTCTACACGAGTGTTGAGACCTAACGCCCCCTTATCGTCGAGAGCAAAATCCGCTCGCTGACTACTTGTGGAACCTCACGCCCCCCCCCCCTAGTCGGGTCTTTAAATTTTTCTTGTTTCTTCTCCTTCTTGTTTTGTGTAAAACTCTCAGGATACAGATTCCGAACCAAGTTAGGAATGACGGGTACCTGTCACCCTGAACTTGGGACAAAGCGAACCGTTGAGGTTGACCGAAACGAGTGAGCCTGTCGTCGGTAGACATCAGGGTCTGTTTTATTCCTGATATTATCATTATAAACCATGTTTCAAAACTTTTCAACCCCAAATTTAAAATTTAAAATTTGTTTAATAATTATTTGCCGTAATGTAGTTATAAATCATACTTGATGCAGCAACAATGAAGTTTTTACCCTGCGGTGAATTATATGGTCTGTTCGCAATAATTGAAACAATATACTTTTTGCCGTTTGGGGTTGTAACAATTCCGCTGTCGCCAAGCGTTCCGCCAATGTCACCTGTTTTGTGCAAGAATTTTGCACCTTGTGGCAACCCTGCTTGGATTAAACGATTGTTTTCTACATGTCCCATATAATCAAATATGTAGCTTTTTGATTGAGGGCTTATAAAACTTGAGTTTTCAATGTTATAAAGCATTTTTGCAAGGTCTTTTGTGGTGGTATAATTTGTTCCCTCTAAATCAGGAAGCCAATTTTGCAAGTGTGTATCGTTAATTCCCCAAGATTTCATCGCTGAATTTACTCTGGGCATTCCGCCCACTGCCGCAATTAACATGTTTGTCGCAGTGTTGTCGGATTGTTCAATCATCATTCTCGCAAGTTGGTCAATAGTATATTCGTTGCCTACTTGGTGATATTTCATTTTTCCTGAACCTTCTGAGCGATAATATTCCGTTAAGGCCATTTTTTCATTTATTGTAAGTTCTTTCGCCTCAATAGAACGAAAAGTTTCTAAAAGTACAGGAATTTTGATTATGCTCGCTGCCGAAAAATGCTTATTTGCATTGATATCAACGTATTTGCCGGAGTCGTATTCCCAAACAAATACTGACGGCTGAATCATTTTATATCCCGCCATTAGTCCTTGCAACCCCGTTTTTAAACCTGTCATTTCATCGGTTAAATATAAATCCGCCATTTGAGTTTTCTTTATCGGCGTTGATAAAATTCGTCGGTTTAGGACAAATGAGTCATACAAATAGTTTGATGTCGGATTTATCATTGAAACCAAATCAGTTTTTATTTCAGGGTGCATATCGTAATGAATCATCGGCAATACAATATTCCTAACGCTGTAAGGAATAACAAATGTTCCGACAATGCCTAAAAGTGCTGCGGTACACAATCTTGCGATAGGGTTTGTTTTTTTCTTTTTATAAACTTTATGACGTACAACGGTCTTGCCAAAGGTGTTTGTATGTCCATAGTTTTGACCCTTATGATAGTTTGTTTTCCCTGTCGTATTACGGGTTGCTTGAGAATATCGCATTTGACCTTGTTGTGTTTGCTGCGGATATTGCTCCGTAATATCGGATTGATAATAATACTTTTTGTATGCTGCCGAATTTTGCATTACCTTATAGACTCCCGTTCTTTCTCCCAAATATTTATCATATTCTATAATATTTGAGGGTGTTATGTAAATAAACCTTTAGGTTTATTTTATTTTGTATGAAACCGATAAACCTGCAGGGAAAGGTATAATTTGCGTTTGATAATCGGGGTGGCTCGATATAGCCTCAACAAAGGTTTGTACCTTTTCTGCGTGAGATAAAATATTATCTGCCGCTATTATACCACCTTTTTTAACTTGAGGGCTAATTTGTTCAAAATACTTAACATATTCTCTTTTATTAGCGTCTATAAATACAAAATCATACTCGTCATCCAGTGTTTCCAATACTTCCAGCGCGGAACCCTGTTTTATCGTTATGGCATCATCAACTTTACAATTCTTAAAATGTTCTTCGGCAAGGACAATTCGCTTTTCGTAATATTCAATGGTTGTGAGTTTTCCGCCGTTTTCTTTTAACGCTTTGGCAATCCAAATCCCTGAATATCCGTTGGAGGTTCCTATTTCAAGTCCGTTTTTGGCACCGTAGAGTTTAATCAACATATTGAGAAAATTCGCTGTTCCTCTGTCTATGTTCCAAAAGTTCTTTTGTGTTTCTTCAAGTTGTTTTAATAAATTATTTTCTTGTTCTGTCCACATTTGTTAATTTTTCCTTACGGCAGGCACAATGACCATTTTTGATACGGGTACTTCCAAATCGTTATTTTGAACAAATTTATTTTTTTCCAGGTCTATGATTGAATATTTGTTTGCGCTTGCATCTGTAATAATTGCTAAACCTGAGTCTTTAATCTTATAAATTTTCGATGAAAAACCTTGAGTGCCGAGTTCTATTTCTCCGATAAATTCATCTGTTGTTACGTCCATAATTTGAACTTTATTTTTCGTTGCTGACAGAATATAAAGATTGTTTCTGTAGCTAAGCATATCAACGGGTTTTTCTGCGATAGGTGATTCCGTAATCAAATTGAGAGTTTCGTAATCAACGACGGCAATTCTGCTTGCAACCCTGCTTGTAAGGTAAATTTTGCCGTTAGCATATTCTATTTTTGAAATGTTAGGGAATGACCCGATGTATTTTGTAATGTAGTCGTTATCAAGTTCTACGCTCCACACTTCATTTGTGTTTCTGTCGCAGTAAAAAATCTTTCTGTTGTTGTCGGTTAAAATAAATCTTGAACATTTGCCTTTAAGTTTGATTTTTTGTTTGAGTGTCATGTCGCTTATGTCCAAAACATAAAGGCAAGACTCGTCAGGGCTTGAAATATACGCTTTTTTGCGTTCTTCATCAATTAAAATTTCCCCGCCGTTACTTTTTAAATCAATTTGTTTAATTACCATATCGTCGGCAAGAGATACAACCTCTACGGATTTCTTGCCAAAATTTGTTACAAGTAAAAATTTGTTATCCGGTGTTGCTTTAAAATCGTAAACAATGTTATTTTGATTAAGCGCATAATCTGCTTGGGTGTGACCCGCCTCAACAACTTGTAAATTCTTTGATGCGGAAGATTGAATATAAAAAACTTTGTTTTTTAATGCGGAAACAACGCTTTGAACCGAATTATTTTGAGGTTTAACGTTTTGTTTGTGTACAATCGCTGCATCAAGTTTTAGCCCGTTATCTTTAATCGTCGGAATTTCCAGGTTGCCCATGATGCCTTTAATGTTATCGGGAATTGCAAGTCCTGACGGAACAAGCATATCTTGCGGCAAAAGCCCTGTTTTAACTTCCAAAGGCGGATTTTTCATGTAAAGCAAGGATTTTTGACCGTTTGCATTTTTTAAAACCTTCATGAAAACATAGTCGTTATTTAAAATTATTATTTCCGGATGTTTGTCATTTTTATTTATTGATACAACATCACGCACCTCAATCTTTTCAGGCTTTTTTACCAATGTCGGATAAAGCGGTAAATACAAGGTTCCGTCCGGTAACGTTATTAAGCCGTCAAATCTGAGTGTTGAATTTGGAAACTCCTCTTTTATAAACTGTTTCATTTCGTTAGAAAACTTTGCCGCAAAAACATTTTGGGCAAACAAAATTATAAATAAAAATGCAATAGTTATACTTCTTAGTTTTTTCATAATTCCTTACATGAATATTATAAGCAATAAACATTAAAATATCGTTATAAATCTTTTGTTGTAACAATTCTTTACAATTAAAAACCCCGAATTTAAAGGGTTTTACTACTTGATTAACAAAAATTAAAATATTTTAAATAAAACTATTGACAAAAAAAAATATGGTGCCATAATAATATTATAAGATTTAAGTGTAGCCAAAACACTAAATAGTAAAAAGATAACACTACACATTACCCCAAAATCATATAAACTCCTAAATATAAACACTAAAATAGACCATTAGGATGCAGAAAACGAACCCACTCACAGATGAGTGGTTTTTTTTAGCTTTATTTTTGAAATAAGTGTAAAGGTTACGTTTTAAACTTTTTTCAAGAACTCTTCGACAAAGTTTTTTGCCTCGGTTTTTGTATTTACTTCGCCTGAAATTTGTGCTTCTTTTAGTGCGGAAATAATTTTCCCTAATTGCGGTGAAGGTTTTATACCAAATTTCGCCATAATTTCGTTTCCGTCTAATAGTACAGGCAGAGGTTCAAGAGAGTCTTTTATTTCAAGATAAAAATTTAAAAGTTTTGTTAATCCGTCAATATTTTGCTTTACAATTTCTTCTGTTATTTCTTTGCCGCGTGCAGAAAGTCTGTCTGCCATTGCAACAGCTATTATATCAATAGCCATGTCGTCGGTTTTTCTTATATATCGCATAAAAGTTTTTTTTAAATCGCCATGGCTTGAAATTACCTGTGACGGGTAAATATGGTTTTTTATCAGAGCGGCAGTGTATGCAATTTGTTTTTTTGAAAAATTCAAACTTTTAAGTGTAGGAACTACAATCTTTGAACCAACATCATCGTGTTTAATAAAACGGTGGCGTCCGGTATCTTCTTCGATAGTCCATGTTTGAGGTTTGCCTATGTCATGCAGAAAAGCTCCGAGTTTAAGCAGACCCAAACGTGGTTTTAGATGGGTTTTAATTATGTCGTTTGATTTGTTATAAAACATTTGAACCTGACGCATTGTTTCGATGCTGTGTTCAAACAGCGGCAGATGATGGTGAGAGTTTGGCGGAATTTTTTTTACTTCTTTAACAATCGGGAAAAAGTATTCAAGGTTTTTATCCATTAACGCCAGTGTTTTGTGTGCAAATTCGCCCTCAAACAGTTTCAACAATTCGGCATTAATTCTTTCGACAGCGACATTTTTAAGAGTTTGAAAATTCTTGTTAAGAATTGTTTGTAAGTGTTCATCTATATCAAAACCTAAATTTGCGTGAAAGCGGTATGCTCTAAGGAGTCTGAGAGGGTCATCACTAAAATTTTTATCCGAAATTCCGCGGATGATTTTGTTCTTCAAGTCGTTTAATCCGTTGTTGATATCAAGAATTTCCATTGAGTGAAGATTTACGGCAACGGAGTTGATTGTAAAATCTCTGCGTTTCAAATCCTCCTGTATATTTTTTCCGATTACGGCGGCGATATCAATATAGTTAGTTTTATCTTTTAATACCAGTCTATAGATTTTATTTTCTTCATCGAGAGTAATGAAAGTAGCCTCAAGATTATCGGCAAGGGATCTTGCGTATTGTTCAACATCGGAGCAGGCGGCTATGATATCTTTGTCGTGGTTTTCTTTGTTTAGGATAAAGTCTCGAATACAGCCTCCGACAAGGTAAATGTTTGTGTCCGGGGAAAATGATATAATTTTTTTTAGCAATTCATCATTTTTAATTTTGTTTATCATAGCACGAGATGTCCTATTGTTGTAATAACCGCGGTATCAGCTTTGAGGATTAAATCGCCTAGGGATAGCATTTCTATTTTAGGATTATTTTCAAACAGTTCAAATTCTCTTTGAGAAAATCCTCCCTCCGGACCAATAATAACAAGGATATTTTCGTTTGGTTTTATTGGATTTTGGTTAAGATAATTTTTGAGATTTTCTTTTGCAAGCCGCTCAACGAGGGCAAGAATTCTGTCAAAATTTCCTTGAACAACTTTTTCAAGAGTTGTAATATTATGACATGTCGGAGTGAATGCGCGTTCACATTGTTTGGAGGCTTCGTACATAATTCTTTGCCATTTTTCGTGTTTTGATTGGACTACAGCTTTTTTAACAGCGCAATTATCCGTAAAAATCGGATAAATATGATTGACACCAAGTTCGGTTGCTTTTTCGATAATTGTGTTTTGAGAATTACTGTTAAGCGGGCTTTGTGCAAGTGAAAGATTGAAATTTAGAAACCTCTTTGACGGATAGCAGGTTTCGATTTTTACTTCAAGCGAGTTTTTTTCTATATTAACAATTTTTGTTTCGTATTGAATTTGATTTTCGTCGATAAGAAGAATTTTCTCGCCGATTTTTGAGCGCAAAGATTTTGCGATATGAGTATAATTCTCTTTATCGTCGATTACAATTTTGTTATTTGATATTTTATTTGAGTTTATAAAAAAATGTGGCATATATAATATATATCATGGGGTTGAAAAATATTCAAACATGGTTTATAATGATAATGTTATTAGTAAACGGAGGTTAAAAACATGAAAAAATTATTTTCCCGAGTAGGGGGGGGGGGCGTTAGGTCTCAACACTAGTGTAGACGCGGATTTAGGTTCTCGAGAAAAGGGGAGCATAAGCCTTAAAGGTAGTCAGGGAGCTGATTTTGCTCTCGAAGACAAGGGGGCGCTAGGTTCCAACGTTAGTGAGGACGCGCTTTTAGGTCTTGAAAATTTTAATGGGGTATCAAAAACCTGTCATTCTGAAACGCCGAAGGCGGGTTAAGAATCTGTTAATGCCCACGATTTAAAGCCCACATTAAACGCGAAAGATACCCTTTGTATTGGTGCGCTCCTGCACCGCCGGCAAATTTTTGATTGGA
>JAFUZZ010000152.1 GCA_017476325.1 bacterium
CTAACGCCCCCCCCCCTAGTCGGGTTAAAAAGTTGTTCATAAGTTTATCCTCCATTTTGTTGGTTACTTCATTATTATACAACATGTCTCTAAAAACGTCAACCCCTGTAAAATTTTTTAAATTCTACTACATCGTTTACAAAATTATAGCCTGTTGTCTTATTTATTTTTTAATCATAAATATAATACAATGCTATTAATTAAAATAAACAAAGGAGATAAAAATGCTACAAAGTTTTACGACAACAACAAACAATCTGAAAGAAATGAGAAATCTGTTTATTGAAATGACGGAACATAATTGCAACCAACGATGCAGACATTGCTATATTGATTTCCCGCTAAAGAAAAATGTCCGGGATTTTATTCCGATAGAAAAAGTTTCCGATGCTCTGAATGACTTAAAAAACGAAAATCTACAGTTAATATATTTAACGGGCGCCGAACCAATGCTGCATCCTAATTTTAATGCAATATTAAGGCTCTGCCTCACTAAAACACCCGTTTGTATATGCACCAACGCCTCGCTGATAAATGAAAAAAAAGCAAGGTTTCTTAAAAAAGTTGAACAAGAAGGTTCTAACGAAATAATCTTTAAATTAAGCTTGGATCACTATGATGAAATAAAAAATGATAATATAAGATCTCGCGGCGCGTACAGACAAACTTTAAATGCCATAAAAAGTCTTATAAAATATGATTTTAATCCAATAATTACAATAACAAACTACTACGGAGAACCCGAAGATAAATTAAAATCAGAATTTAAAAAGATATTTAATAAAATCGGTTTTGAAACAAGTGAAATAAATTACCAAATCAATCCATATCACGACAGATACAAAGAATATGAAAACGAAATTAAACCAACCAAAAATTTTGACTGTAATTGGGGACGCACACTTACAAACAAAGGTGTATATACCTGTCCGTTTTTGGCAAATGATCACAGAGGGTTTTCAGGATGCGATTTCAAAAACTTTGCCGATAAAAACACTCTTGAATCAGAGTTCTGTCAAACATGTTCAAAAACAAAAGAAAAAATGTTCGGACTAAATCTTTAATCCCTACTGCTCGGTATAAATAGTCAGTTTAAGAACGGACAAAAGCATATTCTTATCTTTTTGATAAGGTTCTGCCTCAACACTGTTAATTGTAATCAAATAAGGGTACTTGATAAAATCAATTAAAAGATCCCTTATTTGATTATAAGACCCTATCAAAGAAAGCGTCATTTGACAACCTAAATACTTGCCGCCGGATTGAGAAACAATATTATCAGTCTGCGGATTAAAGTTGTAATCAACGGAATATATTTTAATATTACTGTCTTTAACCATACCGACAATGTCATCTACCATAAGCAAATATGCGGTATCTCCGTTATCAAAGTTAATATCGGGTTTATAAATCTGCTTAACACGTTCTTCTTCGTCAATTTGGTTTGAACGATTTTCTTCTTTAATTTTTTCTAATTTAGCAGATACTTTTTCATACTCAACCGTACGTGATTTAATTTTTTGCTCCGTTTTAATCAAATCCGTAACTTGTGGAATAATTTGCATCAATAACCAAACAAACCCTCCAAAAATAATTACGGAGTATAAAATTGCTTCTTTAAATTTTAAGATTTGTTTAAGCATTAGTCATCATTCCTTAATTTCTTTTAAATAAGCCGGTAACTCTCCTGATCCGCCCGCCGGCATATCAGGATTTGCAGCATCTCCTGTCTGAGCATTTTGATTTTGCAACTGACCTTTCGGCACAGGAGCCACGGAAGTTGTAACACCGCCAACTTCTGTGGTTTCACTCTTTTCTTCGGCAAAAAGATTTGGTTGTTCCGTTACGTTAAAGGTTGTTTTTACAGCATCGGATTTTGTTAAATCTTTTGATGAAGAAATTTCAAATCCGTATAGTGTACTTGGAATTTTACCCATTGCGGTAACGTAACTATCAATATTTTCGTTTGTAAATTCTAACTTTGTTAAAATAAGATTTTTGTCTTTTAACATGGTTTTTACATTTTTATAAAAATCATATATTGTTCGAGTTGAAACAGCAACACCACTAATAAGGAAATCGTTGTCTTTTTCTTCCGTATGAGTAACCCATAAGTTTTTAGGAATAATCTCTCCAACCGTAGAATATTGGAAAAGAAGAGTTTTGTTTTGGTTAACACTTTTTTTCGCTGCCTGGTTAATATCAAATGTCGTTTGCGGACCGGATTGCGTCAAATTATTAATTTCGTTGTTAACAGCCTCAATTTTAGATGCAAGTTCGTTTGATTTTTGTCGTTCTTTAGGTAATAAAACCTGCCCCAGGACAAGTTGAACAACAAACAAAGGAAGTAAAAAGATACTTGCAAAAATCAACGCCAAACGACGAATAGTATCACGAGTGATATTTAACTCGATGTTACCGAGGTTAACCTTGATGTTACCGATTTGGTCATCAATGTTTTGTCTTTCTTCAACCGTTTCTTTAATGTAGTTCAAACTAATTGGATAGTTATAGAACAAAAACGCAGCTGCACCGATTGAAGTCAAGGAAATTTGCTCTGCCATATCAGGAGGAACCTGATATGATGTAGGATAAAGTTCCTGAGATGAATATTTATTACATTCCAAAATATCAATCGGTTGGTTTGCCTCAAGTTGGTTTTTTAGTACTTCTGCGCTTACCAAATCCGTTTGAGAAACAATTAACAAACTTGTTGATTGTTTCTTTTCGTTATTAATAATTTTGTCGGAATTAATAACATCAATCGCAGCCTCAGCAATAGATTTATAAATTTCATCTTCTTCAAAAGATTTCAACGCAAGAGGTTCTTCAAAATAAGAAACAGGAGTATTTCCTTGCATTGTAATAATAGAGAAAACATTTGCCTCAATAATCATTAACTGCCAAACGAGGTTTTCTTTAACCTGATCGGTAATAAGCCCCAAGAACGACAAACCTCTTAATGCGGAAAGGTGCGATGTTTCAATCGTTAAGAAACGACATCCTACATTTTGACAAGCCTCTAAAATACCGTCGATAACATCTTTTTGGATTGCTGAATATAAGACCATGTTTGGTCTGTTCTTCTCTTTTTTCCCTTTAGACAAATTGTACCATGTAACAAGCGGTTCATTTGCCCTAAACAAATATGACTGCTCAACTTCAGATAAAATTACGTTACGAATGGTATCACCATGCAAAATAGGAGGAATTTCCATCAAGCCGAAGTGAATATTCGGTAAACTTAATATAACGTTACTGTTTGATGAAATTTCAAACTCTTCAAACAATTCGGAAATACAATTTGCAAAATCGGTATAGCTTTCCATTCTTCTGTTGGCTGAATCGTACGCCAACGGTCTTACTGCATAACGCGTGATAATATTTGCAAGGTTGTCGATTTCCAACATTTCCACCCCGATATTTGGCGAAAATGAAACCGCAACCGTTTTACGGGTACTTGCCCCCATCTTAGACAAGAACGCTTCAAAATTCTGCCTTATTTCCGGTGGAAGCTGCAATGAACGGAATTTGTTTCCTATGTTGTCTATTAAGTCTTCAAACATGTTTTTATTTTTCTCAACTCTTAATTAATATAATACTACAATACCATAAATATATAAAAATGTAAAAATATATTAACAAAAATCGACCAAATAATGTAACAGAAAATTTTACAATTTGACCGAAATAAAAAATACGATAAAATAGAAAGTAAGAAAGGCAGGTAAAATATGAAAAAATTTACACAATTAATGTTATCGTTAGCGGTAGTTGCAGCACTTAACAATGCAGTAATGGCGGACGGAAATGCTTTCACTCCGTTAGATTTTGATAAAACAACATCTTCATCTGCATCCGCAAACTCAACACCGACAGTTGATGCAACAGCATCTGATGCTATCGGAAATGAAAATATTCAAAATGCTATTTTGCAGCTTGATAATGCTCAAGTAGGCATAAGAAATGATTTGATTAATTACAAAGCAAAATACGCTGATGTTGATGCTCAATATAAACTTATTAAAAATGAAAGAGCTGTTTTGAAGAAACAAGTTCGTTCTATTGAAAAAAGAATTAAATCAATCGACAGAAGCAAAGAAAAATTAAGAAGAAGTATGATTTAACCAAAAATAAGAGGATGACTAAAAAGCGGTTTTGCAATCCCAATCGCATATATACATGGGATTGCAAAACCGACAAGTCGGTTCGCAACGGTGCCAAATTTATCTTTTTAATCACCCTCTATTTTTATTTTTATTCTTATTTTTTATTCATCCCAGCTTGAGCGTGTCATAATAACGTTGGCTTTTTTATCATACATTTTATCTTTATACCAACGACCTTGAAATTTTCCGTGGGCGTCATATATGTATTGATCATAAGAGTTTATAAAATAATAAACTGCTTTTAACCTTCCGTTCATACCGTATTGATATGTTCTGTAAGGAAAGTTTGGATATTCCTCTGAATACATATCTATCCATTTTAAATGTCCCATCGCATCATAATAAAAATTCTTATCGGGATTTCTTTTGTACTGAATTCCGTAGGCAATTAAATACTGTTTCCAAAAAAACGCACAGTATTTTTTGTCATAATCTTCCGTTTTTCCGAGCGCAACATCATTATAATTCTTTAAATAATCTTCGTCTTTTAATTTACTTTTATACATTTTTTTAATGTATCTTCTTCCGTAGTTTTTGACAGTATCCGATGTAAAAAGAAGATTTCTTATATAAGCAATATTTGCATCACGTTCCATTTGTGATTTTGATATCCAATCAAAAGAAACTTCACCGTTTAGAGGTTCTGCTTTAACAAAAGGGATTTGTAAAAAGAGAACAAAAATAAGAATTAAAAATTTTTTCATAAAATTTACCACCTCATATATTTTTATAATAAAATTATAGTATGGAATATTTAGAAAACAAGTATGATACAATAGTGGTCGGAGCAGGACATGCCGGCTGTGAGGCAGCAATATCCTGCGCTAAATTGGGATTAAAAGTTTTGCTTTGTTCTCTTAATTTGGATAATTTGGCTTTAATGCCCTGTAATCCCGCAATAGGAGGGCCTGCAAAATCAACCCTCGTTCGTGAAATAGATGCACTTGGAGGCATGATGGGACAGGCTGCCGATGCAACATATCTTCAAATGAAAACTCTAAACTCCTCAAAAGGTCCTGCCGTTCGTGCTCTACGCGCCCAATCGGATAAAAAAGAATATATGCAATTTATGCGCGATACCATTGAGGGAATTGAAAATATATTTTTAAAACAATGTTGTATTTGCGATTTGATTGTCGAAAACAATGCCATAAAAGGCGCTATTGACCAATATGGCATAGAGTATTATGCGCCAACCGTAATTTTAACAACAGGAACATCACTTTGCGGAAGAATTTTTGTCGGACTAAAATCCTACAGCGCAGGACGATTGGGTGAAATGCCGGCAATAGGATTATCCGACAGTCTAAAAAAACTTGGGTTTACCGTAAAAAAACTTAAAACAGGAACTCCTGCCAGAATTGATAAACGAACAATAGATTATTCAAAAATGACAATTCAACCGGGCGATGAAAAACTCAGTTTTTATTCCTTCAGACCAAACAGACCGATAAGACCACAATATCCTTGTTATTTGACAAGAACTACAGAAGAAACCCACAGAATAATAAAAGAAAATCTTGACAAATCTCCGATGTATCAGGGGTTAATTGAGGGAGTGGGACCAAGATACTGCCCGTCCATTGAGGATAAAATCGTAAGATTTGCTTCAAATCCGTCGCACCATATTTTTATCGAACCTGAGGGACTCCATACTTATGAAATATACGTTCAGGGATTTTCAAGCAGTTTGCCTGCGGATGTACAATTTAAAATGCTGCGTTCGTTGCCGGGATTGGAAAAATGCCATGTTATTAAACCTGCGTATGCGGTAGAGTACGATTATATCCCTGCTGTACAGATTACGCATTCTTTAATGACAAAACAGGTTAAAGGACTTTTTAATGCAGGACAAATAAATGGAACCTCAGGCTACGAAGAAGCCGCCGCACAAGGACTTATTGCAGGGATTAACGCGTATAATTATCTAAACGGTTCCGAAATGTTGGAGCTTTCAAGAGAATCGTCATATATCGGAACTTTGATTGACGATTTAGTCACAAAAGATATTCAAGAACCTTACAGAATGCTGACTTCCCGATCAGAATACAGATTGCTGTTGAGACAAGATAACGCCGATGAAAGATTAACTCCAATCGGGCGAAAAGTCGGACTTATTGATGACGAACAATTTAATGTCTTTAAGAAAAAACAAGAGATGATTAAATCCGAACTGGAAAGACTTGCCGTCGACAAAATTCCGAACGAACAAAAAGATAACGCTAACGAAATTCTAAAGCCTTACGGAGAAAGCATTGAACGAGGAATAAAACTTGATGAACTTTTAAAAAGAACGCATATTAACTATGAAGTAATTAAAAAACTTGACGAAAAAACCCGTGAAATTGATTTGCCACGGGATGTCTATGAACAAGTCGAAATTTTAATTAAATATGACGGTTATTTGAGACGCCAGCAAATGCAAATTGATCAGGCATCCAAACTTGAGAAATTTAAAATTCCCAAAGATATAGACTACTCCAAAGTATTGCATATTTCGACAGAAACAAGGGAAAAACTTGAAAAAATAAGACCTAAAACCCTTGCTCAAGCCTCAAGAATCGGCGGAGTAAAACCTGCGGATATTTCAATCTTAATGGTTATGCTTGAGAAAAATTCACTTTACAAATAAAACGAGGGTGACTAAAAACTCCAATCGTCACCCTGAACTTACTACCATTACTGTCCATAATAATATTCTAGTTATTATTGAATTTTCGTCACCCTGAACTTGTTTCAGGGGCTGCTTGAATTCGATAATAATTCGTTCAGTAGATAGACTTTTAGTCACCCTCATAAATAATAATAAATTTTTATAATTTTCTTAATAAACGATTTGCCAAAGGTTCCTTTACGGTTCCGTTAAGCGTTTTACTAATTTTTCTTAACTTTCCTGCGATTTTTTCCATTCCGTCCGTCCAAACAAAATTGTCAAGAACATACTTTTCGCCTTTATCAAAATTGCCCGAAATTTGGATATCAACAATTTCCGCAAGCATTTTTTTTGCGGTTGGGATTAGTTTATCATAATTAATATGAATAATACCTTTTTTATCAATTTCGAGAGCCCCGTTTTTACAAAAATAATACATTTGCATAACTGTTCTGACTCTGTGAGCCTGTGTAAGAGCAGGTTTTGCTTTCAATACCAGGTCGGCGGCAAAAGTAGTCATTATTTGCATTTTTTGTTCATGCGAATACATGCCCAATTCCTCCAGCTTATCAAGCATAGCCATGGAGACCATATCGGCTTTGTTTTCTTCAATAATACTTCTATATTTTCCAAGTGCCTCAGTGCCTGATTTTGGACCGAGAGAGTGACCGTTTTCATGCCCTATGGTAAACCAATGATCAGCCTCATGATTGTAATATTTGTGCAAATCTTTATCCAAAGTTGCATTCAAAACTCTTTGTAATTTTTTTGTATCGGAAATGGCTCTTATTTGTCTGTGATAAACATTTCGTCTGCCGCCGCCGATAGTTAAGGATAATTTATCATCGTTAGGTAAATTTTCAGCCAATGTAATACCGCCTCTGTAAGAACCTACATCACCTTTAACAGTAACCAAATCAACATCAACCATGGTTTGTTTAACTTCATCGGATGTTGCTGAAATGTTTTGTTCGTATTTATCGTTATACGGCATTTCTTTTGCTAGTTCCGGTAAATATTTTTTTATCTCAAGAAGTTTTTCCGTACCCTCTTTGTTAACAATACCGACTCTAAATCCGAGATAATCTTTAGGGTATGCAACAATATTGTGCTTTTGAAGCATTTTCGAAAGTTCTTCATTTTCTATAACGCTGCCTGTCATTTCATCGTGGTAGCACTCTCTTGTAATAGTAAATTCAAGCGGAGTATCTTGCAATTCCGCCCATTTTTTATCGGCATAAGCATCCGCCATATAATCAGATTTTCTTAATGCTTTAGCCTGTAAAGACAAATACTCGGCAAAATCTTTGTTTGTAGAAGTTTCTGCCGCTTCATCCAAAAGCTTTGCCGCTTTTGTAAATTCTTTTTCAAAATATTCTTTAAAATCAATCGCTTTTAATACTTTACCACTGCGAATAACAATAGAATGTTGGTTAAGAATATTTTTAACTTCATCAATCTGTCCATCGTTTAACATATTAATTAGTATTTTATGAAACTCTTTTTCAGTTAAATCATCAGGATAAAACCCTTTTCCCTTTAACTCTTTCTCCCCTTTCATCAGGGAAAATTTGTTAGATTCGGAATCAATGGCATTAATACCTTTTTGAGCAATAAATAATTTCATTGCCAATTTAGCGTCTTTATTACCCTTTTTAATTTCTGATTTCAAAAAATCTCTAAACGCAATATTTTTTGAACTGTCTTGTTTAAGAAAAACTTCTTCCAAAACAAACGCCGCCTTAACGAGTTTTTGCAATGTCTTTTTGTCATTCTCCGCTAAATTAAGGTACTCAGGGGCATCAATATTTAGCATTTTTTTAGTGTTAAGATAACCTTTACTTGTACGTTTTTTTAGTTCTTCGGATGAAAGTCCGATTTCCATTGATTTAACCATAGAAAAATCCTCTCTTATAATGTAGTGTATCCTCGTGTTTATTATATCGTAGTTTGTGTTTTTTGTATATATTAATTAAATTATAAAAATAAATTGTAGTTTGTACAATTATTATAAATCTCGCACAAAAAAATGTTTGCTAGTTATGTTAAGAATTTGTTACGAAAAATTAATAAGTTAGCGGATTAAAAAAATTTTTGATAGAGTAAATTAAAAATAAAAAGGAGGAAACATGATATTAATTTACAAAATGGATGGCTGTCCTTATTGCAACAAAGTAATTAACTATTTAAAGGGCAGAAACTTGGAATATCGCCTGATGGACATATCGGAAAAACAATATTTACAGGAGCTTGTAAGCATTGGAGGACAAGAACAGGTACCGTTTATGATTGATACAGACAACGGTAAAAAAATGTACGAGTCTGATGATATTATTGAATATTTGAGTTTAAAATAAAAATAACGGCGAGTCTTTTAAGGCTTGCCGTTATTAATATATTAATTATCATCTTTTACGCATAGTATTCCGTGATCTGATAAATTACCTGAGTGATCAGACCAGGAACAACTAACATATCCCGGACCTATAGTTGAAGCCAAAAATAATCCTACAGAATTATAGCCGTCATCGTCAACACCATTTTGTGAGCCATCACACCAATAAGAATTACCGTTTGCATCTGTACTACCGCTTGCTACTTTAGGAAACGAACTTGATGAAATAACCTGTCTGTGGGTTTGGACTTTGTTTTGTATGTTAAGAGCTTCTTCGGTAGTTGCCAATCTCATACCGTTTTGAGAGCATTTTTCTATACCCTCTTCTCTAAAGTCTCCACCGCTTGAATGGTAATCTGATGGTGAAACGAGAGCAACATATTTCCCGTCAACCTGATATAAGTCAGCAACCGTATCATCATTAAGTGTAACTTTTGTTCCGTTCTCACTTACGGCTTTTGCAAACGATGGATTCTCATTGCAACCTCCATCTTTTAGATAATTTCCGTTTGAACACGATGTGCATGTGCTTAACCCGTCAGTTTCCGCACAATTTTGAGTACTTGCAGCTATACACTCACCCGCCGCAAGCAAATTATCGCTCGTACACTTCGTGCACGTAGTTCCTGAATAGGTAGCACATGTGTTTTCTCTGATGTCTCGACAACTCGTTCCGTTGTTTTGATACCCGTTCTCACATTGTGAACACTCTCCGTTCTCATACGCCGTACAGTTGTTAATCAGTCCGTCAAAAAGTTTGTGATACGTCAAGATATATTTTCCGCAA
>JAFUZZ010000153.1 GCA_017476325.1 bacterium
CCGGAGCCTCTCCCATTTCGATTACCTCAGATGCGGGAGTTATTTTGATATCAAGTTTTGTATAGTCAATTTTTATTCTTGACATTTTAAATCCGCCTGCTGTTGACAAGAAACCTTCGTTTTTTATTTTTTCCAATTCGGTTTCTATTTGATCGGGTTTTCCGACCAACTCAACGGCAACGCCATATTCTTTTGCTCCCCAAACTGCACCCGCAACAATCTCAGCAGGAGCATAATCTCCGCCCATTGCATCTATTGCTATTCTTGTCATTATCTTTTTCCTTCAATGTAATGATTATTCTTCAGTTTTTTCTTCTTTAACAGCAACTGCGGCTTCAACATGGTCAGAAGACTTAATGCTTACAGCTTTTCCTTTGTAATAACCGCATGCAGAACATACTGTATGTGTTAATACCGGTTGTCCGCAATTTGAGCATGTTGTAACTGCAGGTTTTGTTGCTTTCCAGTTTGAACGTCTGTGTCCTTGTGCTGAATGTCCTGTTCTTTTCTTTGGTACTGCCATTTGTTTTCCTCTTTCTACTTATCAATCTTTATATTTTTAAATATACTCATTCGCGGATCAGGTTCTTTTTCACAATTTTCATCACGAATAAAAATTTCTCCGCCATTACAATTTATATCACAAACTTTTTTATTTGGGAAATCTAATATTACATATTGGTACAATAAATCTTCAACATTAATTTCTTTTTCCCCGTTTAAGTCTGTTACAAAGCCATCTTCCTTTATTTCAATTTCCTGTTTGCTCTCTGAAATATATTCATTTTTTGCAAACATTTCATCCACATCAATATCAATGGCATGTTCAAAAGGTTCAAGGCAAAGGTCGCAAACAAGTGTCGCATAACCTGTAATTTTGCCTGTTACTTTTATGAATTCTCCAAGACTTTTAAAACTCAAATCAGCTTTAATCGGATTTTTTGACTCAATTCCGTCGATAAAATCTTCAAAGCGGATTTGAATTTCTTTGTCTTGATTATTTTCAATATCATCAATATTAATGATTTTATTGTTTGGCATGCCGGCTTATCCTTGTATAATTTCTTCCTGAATAGCAACTGCCGTAATTTGATTGGACGGAAGAGATATCCTTTTGATAGGACCCATAGTTTCCTTTTCAATTACTCTTGCCGTAGGCATTTTTAATATTGCTTGAAGTTCTCTGTAATCTGCCTCAGGGTCTGTAACATATAATGCCACAGGAGTTGATGAACCTTTTAGAAAGATTACCAAAGATTTTCTTACTCTTCGTTGAGGTTGACCTTGTGCCATTTTTTTCTCCTTTTAAACCTTCTAAACTTACTAATTTAATTTCATTGTTTTGTCAATGATAGAAATAAAGCTGTCAGCTTTAAGACTTGCACCGCCGATTAAAGCACCGTCGATGTCTGATTTTGACATTTGTTCTTCGATTGTTTCCGGTTTTACGGAACCGCCGTAAAGAATTCTGATGCTGTCTGCTGCTTTAGCGGAAGATACTTCTTTAACGACATTTCTAATCATTGCAATAACTCTGTTTGCCTCATCGGCGTCACATGTTTTTCCTGTTCCGATAGCCCAAATTGGTTCATAAGCGATTGCGGATTTTGCGATGTCTTCTTCTGAAAGCCCGTCCAATGCAGCTCTGATTTGACCTGCGATGTGGTTATCCGTTTCGCCTGCTTCTCTTTGTTCAAGAGTTTCGCCGCAGCAAATAATCGGGATTAAACCGCCAGCCAAAATTGCTTTTGCTTTTTTGTTAATCATTTCATCTGTTTCTGAGAAGTATTGACGTCTTTCTGAGTGACCGATAATAATATAGTCACAGCCTGCATCTTTAGCCATTTCTACTGAAATTTCGCCTGTATATGCGCCTTTTGATTCCCAGTGGCAATTTTGAGCGGAGGTGAACAATTTTTCTCTGCATCCGCAGTTACAACGGCAGCTTTCAACCGCTGCGATTGATGTGAAGGTAGGTGCTACAACGATTATCGGAAGTTGTTCTTTTGTGTAATCTTTAATATAACCTTTTACCGCTAAAAATAATTCTTTTGCTTCTTCTTGCAGTAAATTCATTTTCCAGTTTCCTGCAATAATTGGTTTTCTTGACATTTTTAATCTCCTTTTCTACTGTTTTGAAATAATTATAAAATAAACATGATTTACACGCAAGTTTGTTTTGATATTATAAATATTATGAAAGAAAGTTTTTTTATAGTACCTACACCGATAGGGAATTTGGAGGACATAACTTTAAGGGCATTAGAAGTTCTGAAAACAGTTGATTATATTGCCTGTGAGGACACTCGTGTTACGCAAAAATTATTAAATCATTACAAAATTGATACAAGGACTTTTGCGTATCATAAATTTAATGAAAAACAATCCGTAGAAAAAATTTTAGAGATGTTAAAGAGCGGAAACACGATAGCACTGGTGTCTGATGCGGGAACGCCTTTAATATGTGATCCGGGGAGCATTTTAATTAGTGAATTGAGAAAAAACGGTATAAAAATTACTTCACTTGCGGGTGCAAGTGCGCTGACGATTTTTCTCTCTCAGGTTCCAAATGGTGATGAACCGTTTTCGTTTATCGGGTTTATGCCTCGAAAAGAAAAGCAGATTATTGACATTATTTTGAAAAACTCTTCTAAGAACATGGTTTTCTACGATTCTCCAAACAGACTATTAAAAACATTGGAGGTTTTGAAAGAATTTAACCCGAATTTAAAAATTGCCATTGGCAGAGAGTTGACAAAATTGTTTGAAGAAGTTGTTGTTAAAAGTGTTTCTGATATGCATGAATACTATTCAAAAAATATTTTAAAGGGTGAAATTGTCGGCATGGTGTATAAACAAAGCGATGACGCCGATTATAATCTGCCTGTTTTAGAAATTGAAAAATTAAAATCTTTGGGATTTTCCTCAAGAGATATTTCTTTGATTACGCATGCTCTTTACGACGTTAATAAAAACGAAGTTATTAATTATTTGAATAAAAGGGGTGTGCAAATTCAAACACATGATGGTGACTAAAAAGCCTGCCAACTGAAACAAATTGTCACCCTGAATTTAGTTTAGGGTCTGTTATTATTGGGTTTGAACAGATTCTGAACCAAGTTCAGAATGATGATTTTGTTTTTTAGTCACCATCGTAATAGTACACACAGCCCGAATTTTTTGAAACATGGTTTGTAATGACAATGTCAGAAAAAAAAGATGCTCAAAATCGGGTATCCGTCTTGCTTGCAGTTATTTTTCTTATTCTAAGCCAATCAATATTTTCTCTTGTAAAAAAATTTTTTTTATATTAAAGTTTTCATGTAGATATTTCATAAAGGGGAATTCTTGTGAGTATATTGGAAAAGATTTTACCGCCGAAGAATACAATTTTCTTTGATAAGTTTGAAGATGCGGCAAATGTTTGTAATAAAATTGCAATACTCTTAAATGACATTGTCGTTAACGGTCTGACAGATGATAAAATCATAGAGGCAAGAACTTTAAAACATAGAGGTTCTAATCTTGAAAGAGAAACAATTTCTCTTTTAAATTCAACTTTCGTTACACCTATCGACAGAGAGGACATTCAACTGCTTGCAAGCATGCTGAGAAAAATTTCAAAAAAAATAGGTCAGGCTATGCTTACGATGAATGTTTATAAATTGGAACATTGTACTGAAGAACTAAAACAACAGGCTGACACTATTTTAAAAGCAACAAAAGAGTTGATAAAAATTGTCGGGATGTTGAAAACTCTCTCAAGAACAAAAGAAATTACCGAATCAAGAGAGGCAATGAAAGAAATAGAAACACTTGGGGATGAAGTTCATTATCGGGCTTTAAACAAGTTATTTTCGGGTGAATTTGATTCGTTGGAAGTTATTAAACTCAGAGATATTTATAAAATATTGGAATCCGCAATGGATAAATGCAATGCGGTTTCGGATGTTATTTTAAATATCGCATTGAAGAACAGTTAGAAAAAGATGTCAATAGCATTAATTTTATTATTATTTGTAGTAATTATCGCATATATATTTGAATACATAAACGGATTTCATGATTCGGCGAACGCTATAGCAACCGTAATTTCAACAAAGGCATTGAGTCCGAGAGTAGCTATTTTGTATGCGGCGAGCTTGGATTTTACGGGCGCATTTTTTGGAACCCACGTTGCTCAAACTATCGGAGCGGGTATGGTTTCCGGAGAGTATATAACGCAGTTGGTTATTATGGCGGCACTTTTGGGTGCAGTGTTGTGGAATATTACGACATGGCTTTTGGGACTTCCGTCAAGTTCCTCGCATGCTCTTATCGGAGGACTATTGGGAGCGGCGATTACTCATGCGGCAATGGAACTTGACAGACATTATGAACTTGTAATTATGTTACCGTCGTTTAAAATAAGTCACCCTGCGCTTGATGTTGTAAACTTACATACGGTCTTTGATAAAATTATTATCCCAATGATAGCATCACCTATTTTGGGATTTTTTGTGGGGTTTGCGGTAATTTTTATATTGCTTAGCATCTTTCACAGAATGCGTCCTGAGGCATTAAACAGGTTATTTAGAAAATTGCAGTTATTTTCATCAGGATTTTTGGCATTTAGCCATGGTTCAAACGATGCGCAAAAAACTATGGGGATTATAACTCTTTCATTGATGACTTATGGGGTTATAAGCGGAGAGTCATTCAAGATTCCGACATGGGTAATTTGTACTTGCGCGCTTGCTCTTGCGTCCGGTACAATGACGGGTGGTTGGAAGATTATCAGAACAATGTCCTCAAAGGTTATAAAAATGAAACCTATACATGGATTTTCCGTTGAAGTTGCATCTGCGAGTATAATTTTGACGGCATCTCATTTTGGGTTTCCTGTTAGTACAACGCACATTATATCGACAGCGATTGTGGGTGTTGGAAGCATGGTAAAAGCGTCGGCAGTAAAATGGGGAATGGTTAAGAATATTGTATCGGCGTGGATTTTTACAATCCCGATTTGTATGACACTTTCGGCAATAATATATTTCTTGCTAATGCACACTCCGCTTGCTAATGCCGGGGGCTAACGGTATAAAAATGTTGGGCATATTTGCTAAACCGGAAGTAGTTTAGTTTTTAATATGGGGCTTGAAGTTTTTAGAGACATGTTGTATAATAATGGAGTAACCAACAAAATGGAGGATAAACTTATGAACAACTTTTTAACCCG
>JAFUZZ010000154.1 GCA_017476325.1 bacterium
ACGCAAATGCGGGAGACTCAAACATCACTCCGAACGTATGCCTTGCCGACGGCTCACAATTCAAATACGGAACATTTGACGAGTCATGCACAGATAACATTTGTGACACACTGACAATAGACACAAACGGAAAGAAAGGACCAAACACGGCAGGCAAAGACAGATTTACAATCAACCTGACTCCAAACGGTGTAAAAGCATTGGGTGAGTCCGACACATGCAGTACCGGGCTTGATTGCGGTGCGTACATTCTTGCGCATCATAAACTATGGACGGGAGAAGTTGAGATTGCGCAAGCAGACCCTGAACCCGTAATTCCTGAGGGTTGCGTAGATGCGGAATGTAATAGTTGTAGTTCCGATTATTATAAAAAGAACGGTAATTGTACGGTTAAGCCTGCAGCATGTGATTTAAACATAATGGGAGATTGCACTTTTAGCGACGGAAATGTTGTTAAATTGTCAAGCATTGGTGATTTATACGTTGCATATTATGGTGCTTATGAAACTTTAGGCTCTTTATATAAAGATCATGACAGTGCTGTTGATATTTGTTCTAAAAATGGAATGGAACTTGCAAGCAGGTCTCAATACAATGATTTGTGGGACTTAAAAACTTCATATCCTGATTCAATTCCTCAAGAAGGTTGGTATTGGGCAAAGGATATTTATAGCAACGGAAATCCCTGGAGTATAAACATGGGAAATAATGATTATATACAATGGGGTGCATCAACTCCCGGAACAGCAGGTTCCGGTGTCCTTTGCGTTAAAACTAAATAGTCGGATATAAATTAAATATAAAAAATGAGGGTGATTTTGTCACCCTCATTTGATTTTGTTTGTGTAATCGTTATTTTGTTACATCCTTATATGAACCTTTGAATTTATCATCATAAGTTGTGTGTAACAATTCGTGTGATTTATGAGAATTTGGTTTTTCCAAGTATTCGTCATAAAGCTTAACGATATCAGGGTTTTCGTGAGAGCGTCTGAATTGAAGATCTTTAGCATCTTCCTTATAAAGACCATCTGCTCTTTGTTCTCTGATTGTTATATCATCACAAGAAATTGGTTGACCGCCGCCGTTTACACAACCTCCGGGACAAGCCATTACTTCAAGAAGTTGGTAATCTGCTCTGCCGTCTTGAATTTCTTGGATTGCCATTTCTGCCTCAACAAGAGTAGAAACAACTTTGATTTTAACTTTTGTACCCTTAATATCAAGTTCGATAAGTTTAGAACGAGAATGTTTATCAACACCTCTGAATTCTAAAATATCGTTGTTAGCGATATTTTCACCGGTTACAAAGTAGTAAGCTGTTCTTGCGGCAGCTTCGGCAACACCGCCTGATGCACCAAAGATTGTTCCTGCACCTGTGTATTGTCCGTAAGGTGAGTCACATTCTTCTGCCTCAATGTTTTTAAAATCAATACCCGCACTCTTAATCATTTGTCCGAATTCTTCAGTTGTCAAAACGTAATCCGTATCGTAAATTCCGTCATCGCCTTTAAATTGAGGACGTTTGCATTCCGCTTTTTTAGCAGTACAAGGCATAATCGCTACAACTACCGTATTTTCTCTTGTATAACCTTCAAAGTTTTGAGGTAATAATTTTTTCAATACAGGAGAAAGCATTGACATTGGAGATCTGCATGTTGACAAGTGAGCCAACATTTCAGGGTGTTGGGTTTCTAAATATCTAACCCATGCCGGACAACAAGAAGTAAATAAAGGTAAGTTTTTACCTTCTTTTAATCTTCCCAAAAATTCTGTTGCCTCTTCCATAATTGTTAAGTCCGCACCAAAGTTTGTATCAAAGATTAAATCGAAACCGATTCGTCTTGCAGCAGCGTACATTTTTCCGATTACGTTCTCACCTGCTGACAAACCGAACATTTCACCCAATGCAACACGAACAGATGGTGCTGCTTGGATAACAACTTTTTTCTCAGGGTTGTTAATTTCGTCCCAAACTTTGTCAACTTCGTTTTTAACTGTAATTGCACCTGTAGGGCAAACTGCTTTACATTGACCGCAATAAACACAATCAACATCAGCAAGGTCTTTACCGCACATAGGTTGAACAAGGGTTCTTGAACCTCTGTTTGCAAAGCCTAATACAGCGTGTCCTTGGTATTCTTGACATGCTCTGACACATGCACCGCACAATATACATTTGTTAGGATCTCTTACCAATGATGGGCTTGAGCAGTCAACAGGCAACATTTCTTTTTTATCCAATGTTGGGTATTTAATTGTTGAAACGCCGTATTCTTCCGCATATTTTTGCAATTCACATTTTCCTGATTTTTCACAGGTTGTACATTCTCTATCGTGATTTGCCAATAATAATTCAAGAACGGTTTTTCTTATTTTTCTGACTCTTTTAGAATTAATGCTTACGTCGATACCTGCTTCCGGCGGCATTGTACAAGATGAATTTACCATCACTCTTCCGTTTGGATATTTAACTTCTACAACACACATACGGCAAGCACCAAATTGTGTAATATCAGGGCGATAGCAGAATGTTGGTACATTCATGCCTGCTTTTCTGATAACTTCCAAAAGATTAGGTTCATCGGTAAATTCTACCTCTTTACCCTCAATTTTTAATGTTTTTTTATCTTCTGACATTTTATTTGTTCCTTATATTCTAACTACTTACTCACTATGCTTTTGAAATTGCCTTGAACGGACAACTGTTCAAACAAGCCTCACACTTGATACATTTAGATTGATCAATGTGGTGAGGGTTTTTAACTGTTCCCTCAATCGCACCGACAGGACAAGTTCTTGCACATTTTGTACAACCTTTACATTTATCCGCATCAATGCTGATAGTTTTAAGTGCTGTACATACTCCGGCAGGACATTTCTTGTCAACAATGTGAGCGATGTATTCGTCTTTAAAGTATTTTAATGTTGAAAGAACAGGGTTTGGAGCAGTTTTACCAAGACCGCATAAAGAGCCGTCTTTAACTGTATTAGCCAAATCTTCAAGGATTTCCAAGTCTTTCAATTCACCTTTACCTTGAACGATTTTTTCCAAAATCTTCAACATATTTTTTGTACCCTCTCTGCAAGGTACGCATTTACCGCAAGATTCATTCTTTGTAAAGTTCATGAAAAATCTTGCAACTTCAACCATACAAGTATCTTCAGCCATTACAACAAGACCGCCTGAACCAACCATAGCACCTGCTTTTGTCAATGATTCATAATCCATTGGCAGGTCAAGGTGTTCCTCTGTCAAACATCCGCCTGACGGACCGCCGATTTGTACGGCTTTGAATTTTTTACCATTTCTGATACCGCCGCCGATGTCAAAAATGATTTCTCTCAACGTTGTACCCATCGGAACTTCGATAAGACCTGTGTTGTTAACTTCACCGGTCAAAGCAAATGTTTTTGTTCCCTTTGATGTTTCTGTACCCATTGAAGAGAACCATTTCGCACCTTTTCTCATGATAACAGGAATGTTAGCAAGAGTTTCAACGTTGTTAATCAATGTTGGTCTGCCAAACAAACCTTTGTTAGCAGGGAATGGCGGTTTTGGTCTTGGCATACCGCGTTCACCCTCGATTGATGCAATCAACGCTGATTCTTCACCGCAAACAAATGCTCCGGCACCCTCTTTAATATGTAATTCAAATGAAAATTCCGTTCCCATAATGTTTTTACCAAGGTAGTGTCTTTCTTCGGCGTCTTTGATTGCTTTTCTTAAACGTTTAATTGCAAGAGGATATTCCGCACGAACGTAGATATAGCCCTCATCAGCGCCGATAGCGAATGCTGCGATTGCCATACCTTCCAAAAGTTTATGAGGGTCTCCTTCCATAACGGATCTGTCCATGAATGCACCCGGGTCGCCTTCGTCACCGTTACATACAACGTAAGACTTTCCGCCTTTATTTGCTGCCGTAAATTTCCATTTTAATCCTGTAGGGAAACCTGCGCCGCCTCTGCCTCTCAAACCTGAATCCAAGATTTCCTGAATAACAGCATCAGGATTATTTTCTCTCAAAATATTTGATAATGCTTCATAACCGTGTACGGCGATTGCTTCGTCAAGAGATTCCGCGTTAATGTGTCCGCAATTTTCCAACGCCGTACGAGTTTGTTTTGCGTAGAAGTTAATATCATCATTTTTCTTAACGTGTTGTTTTGTTGCAGGGTCAGTGTATAAAAGTCTTTCAACAGGTTGACCGCCAATGATGTGAGAATTAAAGATTTCTTCAACATCTTCGACTTTAACTTTAACATAAGTTGTATGTTGATCCGGTAAAATAACCAAAACCCCTTGTTCACAAAAACCGTGGCAACCTGTAGGTACAACGGTCATTTTATCGTGAGAAGTCAGCGTACTAACGTTAGCACCTAATTCTCTAAATTTTGCCATAACTTTTTCAGAACCGTTTGCTACACAGCCTGTACCGCCGCAAACCAAAACTCTGAAACCTTGTGCTTTTATTTGTTCTTGAGCAAGTTCCTGCTCTTTATTAATATCAATAGTTAATTCCATTATTTATTTTCCTCCTGAAGAATTGTGTCAATAACAACTTTGATTGCATCGGATGTCATTTGAGGATATACCTTATCGTTGATAACAACAACAGGAGCCAAACCGCAAGCACCTAAGCAACTAACTGTTTCAAGAGAGAACAAACCGTCTTTTGTAGTTAGTTTTCCTTCTTCAAAATCCAATCTTGCTTTAATTGCGTTCAAAACAGGCATCGAACCTCTAACGTGGCATGCTGTACCATCGCAGCATTTAATCTCATATTTTCCTTTCGGATCTAATGAAAACTGAGCGTAGAAAGTAGCAACGCCAAATACTGTTGCAGGTGACAAGCCTTCCATTTTTGAACCGATATAAATCATTGCATCTTCAGGTAAATATCTGTATACTTCCTGAACCTTTTGCAAAATGGCGATTAAATTAGATTTTTTACCGCCGCATTCGGTGATAATTTCGTCGATTTTTTTGAAATCAACTGTTTCTTTACAGACCATCTTTATCTCCTTTGTCTATTCCTAATATACTTTACTATTATATTGTCGCATATAAAGATAAAAAGGCAAGTAATATGCTAATTATTTTATTAACAATTTGCATATAAAAAATATTAAAAGGGTGTGCAAGTTCAAACACATATTAGACTAACGGATACTTTTTTAGGAAACTAGAAAAAGAAAGGAGTCTGATATGACACAAGTAAAGAAAGCAAGTTTTTTATCCTACAAATACAGTCCTCTAAAATTGTCAGAAATCGCAACATATAGATATGACTGTATATCAAAATACAAACAATTAACAGAAAAAGAAGGATGGAGTTCAGAAAAAGCAATAAAATTTTTGGGAGTAAAACGTTCTACATTTTTTTGTTGGTTGAGTAGGTTTGACAAAAAAGTTGGAACCCTAAAAATGAAAACGACAGAATTAGAAAATAAATCCTGCCGTCCTCATAATTTTAGAATATCTAAAATTATCTCACCACAATTAGTATCGCATGTCCTAAAAATACGTCAAGCGGAACCAATGTATGGAAAAGAAAAAATTAAGAGAGAAATAGAAAAAGACGGAGTATTTGTTTCGGTTTCAACTGTTGGAAGAATTCTATCAAGATTAATGAAAGAAGGCAAAATACAAAACATCAAAACATTAGAAGGTAAAAATAGCGGATATCGCAAAGAACAACGTAGACGATATGCAGAAAGAATAAGGAAACAAAGACCTGAAAAGCCTGGAGAACTAATACAAATAGACCACATGGTACTGAATTTGTACAATGGATTAAGAATAAAAGAGTTCAGAGCAGTAGACCCAACAACAAGAATAACGGTTTCAAGAATATATAGTAGTGCAAATGCAGTTAATGCAAGAGAGTTTTTAAAAGAAGTAATATTTGAGCTTGATTTCCCGATTAAGTCAATACAAGTAGATGGAGGTTCTGAATTCATGGGAGAATTTGAAGAATATTGTGAAGAACAAGGAATAAAACTCTATGTACTACCGCCACGAAGTCCAAAGATGAACGGATATGTAGAAAGAACAAACAGAACATATCGTTACGAATTTTGGAATGTGTATGAGATACCGGATACTATTGAGGAAGTCAGAAAATTACATAGAAAATATGAAAGGAAATACAACTGTGAAAGAATGCATCAAAGTCTAAATTATTTGACACCTATGGATTATTACTATACACTTAAAGAAAAGGTTGCTTAGTCTAATATGTATTGAACTAGCACAGGGGGTTGAAGTTTTTTAAAAATACGTTATAATAATAATGTCAGGAATAAAACAGACCCTGAACCAAGTTCAGGGTGACAGGTATCCGTCATCCTGAATTTATTTCAGGATCTGTATCC